>JBPCXM010000298.1:0-16811 GCA_051008535.1 Pseudomonadales bacterium
TTGTTAGCCATCAGATCTTGCAGGCCACCAGAAACGTATTTATGAAGAATGCTGGAAACCAGAGTTTGGTAGGGAATGCCCTCTTCGAGCGCGCGGCGTTGGAGCGCTTGCAAATCCCGCTCTGAAATACGAATATTGATGCGCTTATTCTTTTTGACCGTTTCTTCTGCGATAGCTTGCAATGCTTTCTTGCGCTTAGATGTTAATGCGGACTTGAATTCACCCGCTTCAAAATCTTTTAGGATTTCTCTCTCTTCCTTGTTCAATCTTGATTTACTCATGACTTTTCTCCGAGATAAGTTTTGGTTGCCTTCCTGCTAGGAATTACCGTTTTGAGAAAGATCTCATTGCGGCTTTCAACATATGGCACTAAATGAATGTAACCAACGATATCTAGAACAAATATCCGCTGATTGGGATACTTATCAGGGTTGGGATGCTCGATATCGTCCAGGATCTGTTTCTGTAAGAGATGAAACACAATCTCTTCGAACGAAATGCCCCGTTCTTCGATAAGTTGTTGATTTTTTGAAGGGTTCCAGTTTATCGATTTCATGAATGCCAGTTTAACACGAGCGTGTGCCTTTTGGCATCAGTTTAAAGGTTAGGTGATGGCTAACGCTTAGATAAGTGGCATTGCGCAGGCCTAAAAAAAGGGTGATTGGCCTGACGAATAGCACGGCTCCCTGTGCGAAGTACGTTCGCAATGTCCGCTTCATCTACTTGTTGGACTGGCCGCACTCGGTGTGGCGATTCAGTACCATTTGTTGTCCGGACTGACTTCCTCATGTCATTTATTAGACGCCTGTCATTCGTGTATTGCAAGCAATCCTCCGCCTCATCTGTGACAGCTGTGCACACCAATACCTTCCCTTCGGGGAATAAACGGGTGGCCACACCTCAGTTCATCGCATTAACGTAATCACCTAATCCACGCAACGGTGCGTGACACTGCTCGCAGCGCGGAATCAAGCTTTGGCTGGCCATGTACTGTTCCGGACTCATCGCAACAGTACGTTTGACCGGTGGCTGCCCAAGTTGAGATCGGACGCTGTTCAACTTTCCTCTCAGACACGGATGATACAGTCCGTAATAGCGTAGGCCGGGTTTGCCAAACTGGGGAATGTGGTCGCACATGCGCTGAATAAAGTGCGCTATGCTCAGCACTTGACGGTGTCGACTGTGCGTGCGGTGAGACCGATAGCTGAAAGCCACTGCGTGATCTCCCATCGGTCGCAGCGACTTGCTCTTCAGTGCACCACTCTTCACGTAACGGGCTAAATAGACCATCACACCTTTGCCATGACGATAGGGTTTGCAACAGTGCACCACCCAGTCCTTCCGACCCAGCTTGTTGAGTAAAGTCTGACACTGCCTCTCGTTCATCGTATCCGGTAGCGTTACTCCCGGCAGCGCTTTCAGTCCGGACAACAGCTTGCCACGGAACAGTTGCATCATTACCCGGGCCGGAAACAGGCAGGACTTGCGCGGAGGTATCCACTGTCCTTCGACAGTGGCGCCGCCATGGGCGATCAGACAATGGAGATGTGGGTGCAAACTGAGATTACGGCCCCAGGTATGCAGCGTTAGCAAAAAGGCGGGCTGGGCTCCCAGGTAGCGCGTGTCCTTGCCAAGTTGCTTGAGCGTGTCAGCCACCGCTTTAAAAAGCATATCCTGCATCAACGCACGGTTGTAACGCCACAGTTCTAATAGCTCGTGAGGCAGGGTAAATATCCAGTGATGATGCGTCTCTGCCAACAGCACTTCGCATTGTGATACCAGCCAGCGCTCGGTTGGCAGTGATTGGCACTGGGGGCAGCCGCGGCGTTTACAACTGTTGTACCAGACCCCCATCACATGCCCGTTCTCACAATACTGGCTGTGACTGCCTAAAGCGGCACTGCGACACACGCGATACTGCTCGAGCGCCCGCAATTGATACACAGGCAAACGATGAGTGGCTTTGAATCCGTCAAGATGGTGCTCAAGTAACCGGGAAAGGCTAACCGTGGACATGCGGTTGACAATATCATACTGCTGTATATAATCACAGTACTTCGCGTTGCCCTACAAACTCGATAGAACGCCCTCTCGTAGGGCTGGCTTCTCCGGGCTTTGCCCGGCAAGTTCAACAGCGTATTCAATATCAAACTGACGTGTTATAACACGTCAAAATGAAATATATCTCCGGTGAGAACACTTCAGAATTCACCTATAAGCTGCTATAAATAAAGAAATTATCTCATTCGTCAGAATTGAGTTGTTGGGAAAAAACATCAAAATGATACCTTATCGCTGCTAAACACCGTATACTTAATAATACTGTATGTAATCACAGTATATAGAATTTGCGATGGCCTCCACATTTATCCAATCGATTAGAAATCACCTACGCGCGCGTCATTACAGCAAGCGAACGGAGGAGACGTACATTCATTGGATCAAGCATTTTATCCGCTTTAACAAATTGGCTCATCCTGATTCACTGGGCGCGGCCGATGTAGCCCGATTTTTGGAATATCTGGCGGTGGCAAAGAACGTTTCACCATCTACTCAGAGAACAGCCCTAAACGCGCTTATGTATCTTTACAGAAAATACTTTGGCCGTGAAGACATCGAGCTTGGCGATTTTACGAAGGCTCGTAAAGAATCAAAGTTGCCAGTGGTGCTTACGCAGCAAGAAATTGTCAGTCTACTGAGTCAGCTGCAAGGAGAATTCAGAACATGCGCTGAGCTGATGTATGGTTCAGGCTTGAGAGTCATGGAAGTTTGCCGGCTAAGGGTTAAAGATATCGACCTGGATAGACTCTCTATTTTCGTTCGTGATGGAAAAGGTCGTAAACAGCGCGTTACCACGCTGGCGGATACTTGTTTGCCTTCGTTGAGAAGACAAGTTGCTCTTGCGCGAATTTATTGGCAAGAAGACCAGGCGGCGAAAGACTGGAGTGGTGTATACCTCCCATACGCGCTGGAGCGAAAGTACCCCAACAAAGGCTTTGAATTTGCCTGGCAATATTTGTTTCCGGCGGATAAGCGAACTCATGATCGGCGAACTGGCAAAGTTCGCAGGCACCATATATACGAACAAAACGTTCAACGCGCGGTAAAGAAAGCGGTGCTAGCAACCGGAATTGACAAGCAGGCGTCTTGTCATACTTTGCGTCATTCTTTCGCGACGCATTTGTTAGAGCGAGGGGCCGATATTCGCACGGTACAAGAGCAGCTGGGTCATAGCGATGTGAGAACTACCGAGATCTATACTCACGTAATCAACCGTGGAGGTAGAGCAGTAAGAAGCCCACTTAGCGACCTGCCAAATGCTATCCGCACTACACATAAGATAGAGGAGCCAACGACAGCAAATTACTACACGTAAATAACACGTCTGTCCTTTGTATTCAGTAGTATTATCTTAAAAAGAAGCTCTTAACGCGGTGGGCGGCTTTCTGCGGATAAGCTTTGCGCGCGCTTCGGGATCCAGTTCGGAGTTACTTCCCTCGAGTACCCGCACTGCGCCGCCACTTTGCTGCGCCAGCAATACACCATCGCGGAACACCAAGCGGTTTTTGGATAACGCAGGGACTTTTTCTCCCGGTAAAATTACACCCGTCAAGTTCAATGGGTCGGCGGCGGATATAGCAACCAGTTCGCCATTGTTTTTCTTTTTGCGTATATTTCTTAACTCAGCCACGGCATCTGGTAGCGCAAACTGTTCGCCAGCAAACCCTTGCACAAAGCGGCCACCGCGTATTTCGCCGCGGGCTTCCATGCGCCAATAAACGCGAAGCAATTCGCGCCAGGGCGGCAAGCAGCTTTCTCTATCAACAACTTTGCGGAACACTACACCGTAGCGGCGCAGTAACACCCAGGCTATGTGCTCAATACTTGGGTGCTCAACGCTGGCAGAATCGCCAAGCGCATCACCGCTGCCAATGAGCGACCAACGACCGGCGTGATCAAATGCGGATGAGGTAGGGCGCCGACCTCTGCCTGCACGCGCGAAACCATTCCGCTTACTGGCTGGTGCGACCAACGCCCTGAGGCCGGCATAACTGTCGGATGTGACCAACCCCCAATTCACCAACTCACCTAGTGCGTCTTCCAGCTGGCTCTTGAGCAGTCCAGTGTGTTGCAATATGTCCGTGAAAAATGACGCGCCCTGGAATTGCAAAGCAACCTGTACTTTTTGGGCAGCGGAGGTGAGAGTTACATCGGTATTGGCGGGTAGGGGAGCTGCTACGCGCCAGCAAGATACGGCTTGCCTGGCGACCAATGCCATGGGTGTATTCCTGACGGGTGAGGTGCGCTTTTCGCCCTTTGGCGGACGCACAGCCAGGCGCAACCAGACACTCTTACCGGAAGCACACAGTGCATCCAACATACCGGGCGAGTAGTGGGCGATGCGAGCACTGATAATGTCGTGTTCCCAAGCACCCGCGGGTACGCTAAACCCTTCAAGTTGGTCAACAACGGCAGCGAGTGCATCCGCACCTTCGGCTCTATCGGTCAGACCCTGCCAATGAAACAGAAAGCGCATGTAGTCGGTAGGCGCAACCGGCTCGATTTCGCTACGTAGCCGGGCGATAGTGTAACGATGAATGCGCGCCAGTAACCTGCGTTCGCACCATTCCTCCTGGCCCGTTGCTAACGGAGTTGAACTGTTGCCCCGTTCGCTAAATTCGCCGCGTACAACGAAACCTTCGTTTTCTAGGGCCAGCAACGCGCCCTCAACCGCGCTTTTGTCGATAGCCAACGGTTCAGCAAGTTGAGCTGCTGTCGTTGGACCTAAACCTTCCAGGCGTGAGCGAACTATTTCACGTAGAGAGTCGCGCAGCGCGTCGCTATCTGTGGTGATCGCTTCCGTCTGAGCGTCTACCGGGTTGATCACGGGGTTTATGTTCAGCTTCGTCGATAGCCGCGCGAACTCGCCGAGGCGTTCAGCGGCTACCCAGAGCGTCGCATTAGCTGTGGTGAGCCGGGTCGCGCGCCGTTCTTGTTGTAAGGCGTCGAAAAGATGCTGCCAACCGAATTCAAAGCTTTGCTCAATATTTGCATTGTGTGCGCCGCGTAGGCCTTCTGCTTCGGTCAGAAAGCCCAGCACCACTAAGGCATCGTGTAATTCATCGGCAGTAGCCGGTTCGGGCCAGGCTTCCTGCTTGACCCGTGCTATCGCAGCACTGTCCAGTCGACCCAGTTCGGCGGCATCACTGGGATCGAGATAATTTCTGGATTGCACCGCCAGTGCGCGCCTTTCTTCCGCTGGGGCATCGTCCAGGAACGCATACGGTTTGGCGCCGAGAATTTCCTGGGCTAGGGGTGAAGGGCCGTTAAGATCTTTGCCCAACACTTTGATACCGCCAGCCTCCAGGCCACGTAGGAGGTCGATAAAGCCATCTACATCCATCACATCGTGCAGGCAATCGCCAATCGCTTGTTGTACCAGTGGATGATCGGGAACCTCGCGCCTGCCAGTGACGTTTTCCGCACAGGCGAGTTGGTCTGGAAAAAGCACGGCGACCAGATCTTCAGCATCATTGCGTTGAAAATAGGCTGGCGCGCGTTTACCGTTATGATTGCGTCGCACGGCTAATGATATAGTCGCCACCCAGCGCCAGCGGGTTGGAAACATGGGCGCATCCAACAAGGCCTGCACCAGTACATCGCCTGCTGTCGCGGAATTCAGGTAACCAGCCGGCTCGTCAATTGGAAAACTGTGGGTCGCGGAAAGCGATAGAATAATACCGTCTTCCAACGCTGCCGCCTGCAGCTCGAAATTAAACTTCCTGCAGAAGCGTTTGCGCAGTGCGAGACCCCAGGCACGATTGACGCGCGACCCGTAGGGTGAATGCACGATGAGATGCATGTCACCGGTCGCGTCGAAGAAGCGTTCGAACACGATTTCTTGCTGGCTGGGAATCACGCCTAACGCCGCCTTGGCCGCCGCCAGATAATGCACAAGTTGCTCAGCGGCAGCCAGCGGTATGTGCAGCTCTTCTTGTACCCAGCGCAGCGCGGCGTCCATGCCCTTATTCAGCTCGCTATCAAGGGTTTGCCGCAAATCAGAAACTGCCCTGGACAACTCAGCACTACGCCCTGGCGCCTCGCCGAACCAGAACGGCAGAGTAGGGGGTTGGCCCTTTGCGTCTTCGACGAATACCTTACCCATCTCAATTTTCAGCATGCGGTAGGCGGTATTACCGAGCTGGAAAATATCACCCGGCATTGATTCGAACGCGAAGTCTTCATTAAGTGTGCCGATGCGCAGGCCGTCGGGCAACAGTGTGACCTCATAGTCGAATTGATCAGGGATCGCGCCACCATTAGTCATCGCCGTCAAGCCCGCGCCATTGCGCGCTCGCAGCCGGCCGTTAACGGCATCGTGATGCAGGTAAGCGCCACGCCGGCCCCGGCGGGTAGAATAACCGTGTGACAGCATCTGAATCACGGCATCGAACACTTCGCGCGTAAGATCACGATACGGCCAGGCGCACGTAACCTGGTCGAACAGTGCATCCTCGCTCCATTCTTTTGAACCGGCAATTTCAGCAACAATCTGTTGCGACAATACGTCCAATGGCTGCGAGGGGATAACAATTCTGTCCAATTCACCCCGTTCGGCTGCAAGCAGCAAGGCTGTGCATTCGACCAGATCATCGCGCGACAAGGGAAACAACCTGCCCTTGGGCTGCGCGTCTACTGCGTGACCGGAACGGCCGACTCGTTGCAAAAACGCGGCAATGGATTTGGGCGACCCCATTTGGCACACCAGGTCGATGTCACCAATATCAATGCCCAGCTCGAGTGATGCGGTCGCGATCAAGCATTTAAGTTTGCCAGCCTTAAGTCTTTGCTCGGCGTGTAGGCGATGCTCTTTGGCAAGGCTACCGTGATGCGAAGTCACGTTCTCATCGCCAATGCGTTCACCTAGATGGCGTGCGGCGCGTTCGGCTAAACGCCGTGTGTTGACAAAGATCAACGTCGTGCGATGACTATGCACCAGCTCGGCCAGGCGGTCATAAACCTCTTCCCAAACCTCGTTGGCCATAATCGCTTCTAGCGGCGAGTGTGGCACCTCCAAGGCCAGGTCACGCTTGCGTACATGGCCGGTATCGATAATGGCGCACGGTTCATCGCGGTTGCCAACCAGAAACTTTGCCATCGCCGCTATGGGCTTTTGAGTAGCGGAACAACCGACGCGCGTGAGCGGGTGTTCGGTGAGCGCGTCCAGTCGTTCTAGTGACAGACTTAAATGCGAACCACGTTTGCTACCGGCTAGAGCGTGAATCTCATCGACGATGACAGTGCGCACCGTACGCAGCATGTCGCGGCCGGATTGCGAAGTCAGTAGAATATACGCCGACTCAGGGGTGGTAACGACAATATGTGGCGGCTTCTTCGCAGCGCGCTGACGCTCGCTCTGTGCCGTGTCACCGGTGCGCACCCAGGCATTGATATTTACGTCATGCAGGCCGCGCTCCAGCAGCTGGTCACGAATGCCGGCCAGCGGTAGTTGCAGGTTTTTCTGAATGTCGTTAGACAGTGCCTTGAGCGGCGAGATATACAACATCCGGGTTTCATCTGGTAGGCCGCGCTCCAGGCCTTCTTTTATCAGCGCGTCGATACTCGCCAGAAAAGCGGCCAAGGTTTTACCGGAACCCGTCGGTGCCGCCAGCAGCGTGTGCTGACCAGCAGCAATCGCAGGCCATGATTGCTCTTGCACACCGGTTGCTTGCTTAAACTGTGCCGAAAACCAGGCGCTAACCGCAGGGTGGAAGCTACCATTGTTAAGGCGTTGGTTGAGCATACAGGGCTTGGTCTGGTAGCGTTTGTGCTTGGGCGTGTTATCATAGCACGAGCTGTACGTTTGTACAGGTTATTGGTTAAAAGTGATTCCCCAGTGGTTAATAATCACACCGCAGTACTAAGCAGCGGTCCGACTATGTTAGTCTACGCTTTTGGAGCAGCCGGCCGGCCTGGTTGTGGTTGTATTAGCTTGGGCGAATGGACAATCTACCCGCAGAAAGCTGCAACATAAGAAATCAGAATTCATATGCCTGTGATATCACCATACCGACATTTACCGATCCGTAGCGGCGGAGTGTTACTGTGCACAATCTTGTTGTTGGCAGCTTGCAGTATGAACAAGGTGTCGCCAGCGACACTGGCCCTGCAAGCCGAGCTGGAAGCCAGGGAATTGAAGTTACAGCAAGAACAAGAGGCCTTGGAGGAGCAAAGCGAAAAGCTTGAGAAGCGTGCCGCCAGGGTTAAATCACAGAAAAAGAAAAACAAGAAAGAGTCCAAACGCTTAAGTAAAAAAGAGCGTCTGCTCAAGCAACGGCTGGCGGCGGCCAAGCAAGTTAAGCCACCTGCTCCAGTCATGAAACCCAGCGCAGCGGCCAAAAAGCCGGTCACGGATATTCTGCTGGTGGGCGCGACGGAGAAGCTTGTCATCCATCCGCCAAAAATCAAGTTAACCGGCCGAATGGATACCGGAGCCAAACGCTGTATGCTGGGAGTGTTTGATCTAACAGAATTTGAGCGTGATGGTGAGCCGCATGTGCGCTTCTTCATCGTTGCTGAGAAAGGCGCGGAGAGAATCGAAGTTACCCGGCCGATCAAAGACACCACGCGCTTCAAGGAGCTAAACAGCAACGGCAGAAAACGCCCGGTAGTGCTGTTACGGGTGGTATTAGGTAGCATCGACGAGCAAGAGGAATTCGTGCTGGTCGAAGACAACAAGGCTGAGTTGAGCGCCGTTAGCATCGGGCGTAAACTGCTGCGCGATCTCGCGGTGGTGGACGTCAGTAAAAATATGCTCATAAAAGCACAAGCTGAATAAAGTGTATCTCGTCACTCATAAGGAATCGTTAAGAGCCGTCCAAAGCGCCTACTGTTGGTGTGCTCTTGGCTTAGCGTCAACGAGGCCTGCGAAAACACGCCTTGCTGCCGGCCTTTGGCAACTCGCTAAACGTTACCTTATGAGTGACGAGGTACACTAGCATGAGTGCAAAGATAAAGGTCTACATCGCCGCTGCATTGCTGTTTGTCATTGGGCTGGGGCTGACTCTTTACAAAAATGTGGTGCTTGGTTTTCCCTTATTGCCGGGCGATCAGCAGCCTGTGTGGACAATTGAAGCCGAAGTCAACTTTTCCGCCGTGGGCGATCCGGTGCTGGTGTCGCTGGCTTTGCCGTTAGATCCGCCCAATATCAACATACTGGAGCAGGATTTTGCCTCGCCGGGTTACGGTATCAGCGAGAAAAACGCTGAATTTAGCCGCCGTGGGCTGTGGAGTAAACGCTCCGCCCGCGGTGATCAATCGGTGTTCTACCGGCTGCAAGTACACGAAAAGCACGGCAAGCGCCTCGAGACCCAGATACCACCGGTAAAGTCTGCGCTTGAAGTTGAGTTCGATGAACCGTTGCAAACTGCGGCGACCACACTGATCGAGAAGGTGCGCGCCAAGTCGGCCAGCCCGCACACTTTCACTGCGCAACTCTTGCTCGAACTAAACGCCGAAGCGCCTGACCAGAATGTGCGCCTGCTCCGGCGTCAACTCAGCAATGGCGAAGAATTTGCCATCCTGGTTGTAAAATTACTCTCCAGGGAAGGTATCGCCGCGCGTGTCGTGCGTGGTTTGCATCTTGAAGATGGGCGCCGGCGCCAGCAACTCACCCACGCGATTGAAGTATACGATGATGCCGATTGGCAGTTTTTTAATCTTGAGACGGGTGCCACCGGTTTGCCGGATCGTTTTATGGTTTGGCAACGGGGTGGGCGGTCGCTGCTTGAGGTGAGTGGTGGAAGAAATTCCGCTGTTTATTTCTCTATCGTTGAAAACTATCGCGCCAGCAAAGATGTCGCCCTGCAAGACAAGCAAAATGTAGAAGCAGCGCTGATAGACTTTTCGATCTATAGTTTACCGTTAGCTGAGCAGAATGCGTTTAAGTCTATTCTGCTGGTACCGATCGGTGCGCTGGTTGTGGTAGTTTTGCGCTTGTTGGTAGGACTGAAAACATCGGGCACATTTATGCCTATTTTGATTGCGCTGGCCTTTATTCAAACATCGCTGGTGGCCGGCGTGCTGATTTTTCTGTTGGTGGTCGGTACCGGGTTGATTATCCGCTCCTACTTGTCGCGGCTTAACTTATTACTGGTGGCGAGAATTTCCGCAGTCATTATTGTTGTAATTCTCATCATGGCCAGCATGAGCGTGCTCAGTATCAAGCTGGGCATAGACAAGGCGCTAACGGTTACATTTTTCCCGATGATTATTCTCGCCTGGACCATAGAACGCATGTCTATTCTGTGGGAGGAAGATGGTCCCAAAGAGGTTTTATTGCAGGGCGGTGGTAGCTTGTTGGTGGCGACCATTGCCTATCTGTGTATGACCAATCGCACAGTTGAGCACCTTACCTTCAACTTTCCCGAACTTTTGTTAATTTTGCTGGGCGTGATTTTATTGTTGGGCCAATATACCGGCTATCGCCTCAGCGAATTACGCCGCTTCCATCCCATGGTTGAACAGGCGAACACACGACAAAATGCTGACGACACCAAAACAACTCCGTAAGCTCGGCATTCTCGGTATGAATGCGCGCAATGTCGAAATGATTGCGGCGAAAAATCCGCGCCGGCTGTTCCCGCTGGTCGACGATAAGTTAAAAACAAAACGAGTGGCGGAAAAAGCCGGTATCGCCGTGCCTAAATTGCTGGCGGTGGTCAACCAGGAATCGGCAGTACGAAACCTTCCCACCACGCTGGCCGAGCACAGTCAGTTTGCGATCAAACCTTCGAAAGGTAGTGGTGGCAAAGGTATTCTTGTGATCACCCATCGTGAGGGTGACGTGTTCCTCAAGGCCAGCGGCGAAGCCATCAGCATGGACGAAATTCAGCGCCATGCGTCGAATACACTCAGTGGTCTGTATAGTCTTGGCGGCCGGCAAGACGTGGCAATGATAGAAGCGCTGGTACAGTTCGACCCAGTATTTGAAAAATATAGCTACGAGGGCGTGCCGGATATTCGCGTCATCGTTTATATGGGCTATCCGATCATGGCGATGTTGCGCCTCGCCACGCATGAATCTGATGGCAAGGCGAACTTGCACCAGGGTGCGGTTGGCGTTGGTATCGATCTTGCGAGCGGCCAGGCGCTACGTGCCGTACAACATGGTCGCCCGATCAGCACTCACCCGGATACCGGTAACGACCTGGCCGCTATTGAAATACCTCATTGGGAACGCCTAGTACCACTGGCGGCGGCTTGTTATGACGTGACTGGCTTGGGATACCTGGGCGTGGATATCGTGTTGGACCGTAACCTCGGACCATTGATTATCGAGTTGAATGCGAGACCCGGGTTGGCCATTCAGGTTGCCAACGCGGCTGGTATGTTGCCTAGAGTGGAGTTGATTGATAATCTAACGGAAAAACTTAGCGACGCGGCGCAGCGGGCTGATTGGAGTAAGCAAGCTTTTGCCGCGCAGCTTTATGCGTTTTGAAGTTGCTAGGTATCGCCGCAGCGGCGCTCATCTTTAGGCATATTAAGTAACTCCTCCAACAAGAGAGGACGATCAGTCATAATCGCATCCACTCCCAAGTCCATCATTCGCAACATGCCTTCACAGGTGTTTACAGTCCACACCTGCACCGCCAGGTTTACCGCGTGCGCATCCTGAACGAAATCCGGGTTAACAATTTCCAGAAAGAAGCCCTCAGGAATTTGACCAATTTGGCTGGTGTCTGGCGGCACTTGAAATGCGACATGCTCGGGGACCGGCGGCATAGTGGCTTCGCCCTGTGCCCCCAAAACTATTACGGTACCTTGATCCAATGGAACCGATGTAAACACACACGGAGCGACCTCCTTGAAGTTGTTGGCCGCCTCGTCAACGAAAGAAGCGGCGATAATGTCGGTGTAACGGCCATAATCTTGCAGCAAATTCGCCATTTGCTGTTCATAATTACCGGCACCGTCAAGATCTGGTTTCAGTTCAAGATTGATGAGCTTTCCTGCGAAGCGTTGTAGCGCCTCTTCGAGCGTAGGGATGCGGAAGTCTGCCGCGCTATAGCCGGGAGGTGGCGACTTGTCACCTGTGGCGATACCGCGAAACACATACTCTTCCGACGGGCGATCATGCGGCGTACCTACTCCAGGAACAAACCAATAGGCGGCATCGAGTTGACGCAGTTGTGCTAGCGTGAGATCGACCACGTTACCCATGCCATTCGTGGTGCGATCTACATCCAGGTCGTGCAAAATCACTAGTTCGTTATCGGCGGTTTGATACACATCCATCTCTAGTACGTCGGCGCCAGCTATTGCGACCTCGGCGTAAGCGTATAAAGTGTTCTCAGGAAAATCGATCACACCGCCACGATGTGCAAAATTCAGCGGGTCGGCCTGGCCCACCAGCCAAGGGTTTGGATTCTTACTGAATGGACTGTCGCAGGACGCGTCGTCGTTTGCTAGTGTGCCAATCGCTTCGTTGCTAGTAGGCTTCGCGTTGGCGCTGGTGGTAATACTTAGTCGAAACGTCTCCGCAGGCTCTTCTTGCGCGTCGCCGATCAAGTTTACGGTAATAGAGGTTTCCAATGCTCCTGGTTCAATCGAAGCTTCGCCCGCGGTTTGCAAGTAGTCCTCTTCAGCAGTAGCGGTAATAGCGGCTGTCTGGTATTGAATGTTCACAGTTTTCCTCTGTGGTTCCGTTATCGTTACCCGAAAGCTGAGCTGGCGCATCTCGCCGGGAGCGCCTTCGGGTGCGGCCATTGGCGCGATGCTGAGCGAGGACGGTTCGAACTGGAATAGTGTTTCATCGTCGCTGCTACCGGAACACGCAAGCAATAGCGTTGTAACCAATAGTAGAAAAGCGAATCTAGGCATCGAATTGTGAACCTCTCAGAAATACTTGCAGATCAACTTTACGTTTATGTTTTGTGCTCGGCCAGCCTAACCTAGCTTTGTGTTAATCGAGGAAAGTAACTACTTGGGTATTTTCAAAGGTACTAGCAGGCAGGATGAAACAAGCAACAGTCCGGCAAACAAAACCAGACTGGCGGAATAACTACCGTACTTGTCGAACACGGTCGCGGCAATGAGAAAACCAGGCATTACCAGTATGGAGATTAACGGTGACATCAAACCCATCACCCTGCCATAGCTGAGCGTTCCGAACACGGCCGCCAGCATTGCACCCCATACCGGCAACATACCGCCGGCCGCCAGACCTAACATAATGGCGGCAAGGGCTATCCATAGGTAAACCGGTTCAGCTGAGAGAATCGCAATCGCCGTGCCGGCGAGCCCCAGCGCCGCCCAGAGGCCAAGCCTTAAACTGACCTTGTCGGCCGCAAAGCCGAAAATCAGCTTGCCAATTAAACCGAAAATAGCCACCAGCATAATCAGGCGGCTGGCCTGTGCATCCGTCACACCCAGACCCGCTGCGTAAGCCGGCAAATTACTGAGCACCGCCGCATAGGCCATAAACAGAAGCCCGATACTGAAGCCAATTAACCAGAACGAAGAACTGCGTAAAATATCTTTTGTTCCCCAGTCTTTACCTACCGTCTGAGCGCTTGCATTCATATTCTCATTGCTAACTTCTGGCAACAGACCTTTGTCCTGTGGATGGCCGCGCATAAATAGCAGGATGAAGGGAAGTACAACGACCAGAGTACATAGTGCGGCATTTTGTAAGCTGTCGCGCCAACCGGCGCTGCTAATCCAGTATTCGAAGGCGGAGGGTACTACCATGCCTCCTATCGACGTGCCAATAGCCGCGATGCCCAAGGCCTTGCCCCTGGAAGCAGTAAACCAGCGTGACACGACTGTAGAACACGTCAGAGGTCCTAGCAGCAGGCTGCCGATACTCATGCTTACCGCGAAAACAACGGCAAACTGGTACGCGTTGTGACTAATGGAGAGCAGCATAAGCCCGCTCGCGAACACAATAGCGCCAATAGACATCAGCGCCCTGACCGACCACCTGTCAACCAGGGCGCCAAGAACGGGCGCGAAAAACAGCCCGCAAATCGTCGATCCGGTCATGCCGTACATTAATTCAGCGCGGCTCGCACCAAACTCGGTTTGGATGGGTACGACCAATAGACCAAAGGAGTAGGTCAGAAACCCGGTCATGAAAAACTGGGATAAAAAAGCGCCTGCGACGATAATCCAGCCGTAAAACATGAAGTTTCCCGTTAACGTTTACCATTCGTAAAGATACTGTCTTATAGTCAGATAAACAGTTAATAGCTGGTAATGTCGGCATAAAACAGGCGCCGCCTGACCGTCGGCCAAGCGGCGTGTGGCCAATTACCGTTACGGCAGGCCGACCAATCCGGAGCACAGAACATTTAGCTTGCCCTTGAACCGGAAATTCGAGACTCCGCCGGTCCCATCTTCAGCAGTCACCGTGTAGTCGACGTTGTAGTATCCGGTTGAGTCGATCGTCGAGTGGTCAGCTGCCTGGAACAAGCCAATCTGGGAGCCCCCATCTTTGAGTTCTGCGTTGTGGCCGATGTCAAACGACGTCAAACTACCACAGGCGCCAAACACCAACGCGTCATATATTCGCGCTCCGAAGAACCCTTCGTGCGGTCCAAAGTTGTCGTAAGTCTCCCCGGGACCGGGAAGGGTCCACGCGTAAGGACCTCCATTTTCCTCATCTGCTTCTACGCTGCTTGTGTCCCACCAAACGAAACCATCGTCACCGGGGTCGACTCCGCCGCCTTCGACAGCCGTGTTGCTGATGGAGCTGATGTACATGCTGACACGTACATTTTTATAGCCGGTTGTAATGTCGTCGATTCCGGGGGACGGAAATGCTCCGTAGTTCGAGGCAATCTCAGGACAGCGCCGGTCATCACCGAGCTTCGAACAAAATTGAGGTAATGCAGGATCACCTGAAGGCAAAACCAGTCTGGGCTTGTAAGGCTGTAAGAAAGAGGCGTTGGTTATGCGATGCTTTAGGTCATCCGCCGCGTGTACGGTTACCGCTGACATGGCGGTCGAGAGCACCATAGCCGTGGGCAGAAGTAAGCCCATAAGGCACATCGTCGCGGTGTTCCTCGGTACAGATGGGTTGCAGAAAGGTCGCATTAGTTCCGATGCTCGATCGGCAATTCGTTCCATTAATTTCATGATCGTCTCCTTGAAGTAGGGCGAAGTAAAGGCACTCCGTCATAGGTAGTAACAGGAAACGGTGGAAAAATAGGACGCTCAATCTTCAGGTGATAGATTGCCCTTTGTCGCAGTATTTGATGTCAATATTGTTTAAATTCTGGTGAAAGCAAGATCGCGTGTCCGGTTTTTCGTCCAATTGCTGTATCAGTTTATAAGGAGCGAACGCATCAGCTTTATGGATATTGCTCAAACAATTGAGTAAATCCAAAATGAAATGCCTCGTGACCGAAACATTAACCACTATAGAGGAGGTGAGCAATGAGCATATTTTGATGAAAAACACATCATGAGATTGCGAACAGACATAAGGATTAGTCTGTTTCGTTTAGTACATTCGAGCAATGATGCTCACACAGTCAATACGTTAAAATGGAGAACACATTATGTCGATTAAACTTAAAGACCTACCTATGGAAATGTTCGAACTTGATTCTGATGAACTAAAGAATATAGTTGGTGGTTTATCGCTAGCGGTAGCGGGAGACACAAGCATGCAGCTATATTTGAGACCCCCAACACTAATGGAAAGAATCAATTGTGCCGAACACGGTACGTCCTGCTAATCTATAAAACCTTGGACTACACGGTAGATCTACCGTGTAGTCCAAGGATAATTAATGATTTCAAAAATCGGAGCTATAGCGCGTCAAAATCTCAACATTGATTTATGATCAAAGGGTATTTAAAGCTGCACAGTCCTACGTAGTTTTTCGCAAGGTAATCAGGGAGGATAAATTGAAGCTAAAACAGATTAAATTCATTGAGAGTGAACTCGCCGATCAACGCCCGTTTGGGAATGCCCAACACATTAATAAGTTGATTGATCGCGTTTATCTTCATCGACTCTCATTAGCGGAAGGTAAACTTCCAGCAGCGCTGAATCTTAAGCAAAGCTTGTGTCGCTTGTCTGAAAGCCAACGTCAACACTTTCTGCGAGATACCATGCTCCGTATAGGCATTGATCAAGCAATGCTCCACGCAAATGGTTTAGCAACGCGGCTTAGCCTCGATGTGATTGTCTCGTTACTCGCTAGAGCAGCATCACTTTTAAGAAATTCTTGCCAAACCACGGTACTCGACTCTCTACAACCGCTATCTACGAGGCTGGACCGCGATTCGTCAAGCCCGTTGATTTGGACCCCAAGTGTCGATTTGATCGCACAAAGTATGGAAGAGATAGTTCATGACATGGTTCCAGATGCCCACATTGACTTCGCTTCCCGGGAGCAGATCAAGACACTTAAAGCGGCAATAACACTTCTGGAGACCCTCCTGCCTCAACTAACACCTAGCGCCCTTAATCATGTTACTTCGATCGTTATTATTAGTGAAAGCGAGACCCCTGGGCTAGGCCATCGGGGGTTTGGCTCCGGGACAAATAGAGGCCTACCAGGCGTAATTCTAGTCTCTGCCAGTGAGCTAAAAACGCCGTGGCGAGCAGCCGAAATAATGCTCCATGAAGCACTACACCTCAAATTTATTGACCTTGAATTTACCCATTCAATGAATCTCAATCCAGGCAAGGAAGATGAGTCATGGACAATTATGCCTCCTTGGCGGAAGTCGGATGTGAACAGTGACGAGTGGCTCCCGATTCGGGCCATGACCGCAGCTCATGTGTACATAGG
>JBPCXM010000299.1:0-4736 GCA_051008535.1 Pseudomonadales bacterium
GTGCCCCTCAATGCGTTTAACTTATTAGAGTCTATCGGCATCATTGAGCAGTTTTATGCAAATATACTGCAGCACAATGCATTACCCGTTTCTATGGGCGGCGACCATACCATCACCCTGCCTATTCTACGCGCCGTCGCGAAAAAACACGGCCCGGTTGCCCTGGTTCATGTCGACGCGCATTCCGACACGAACGACAGTATGTTCGGTGAAAAGATAACGCATGGCACGATTTTTCGCCGCGCCATCGAGGAGGAATTGGTCGATCCAAACAAGATGGTGCAAATCGGGCTGCGCGCGACCGGTTACGCAGCCGACGATTTTGATTGGGCCGCCAAGCGAGGCGTTCAAGTGGTGACCGCCGAGCAGGTTTGGTACCAATCGCTTGCGCCGCTAATGGATGATGTTAGAAAAACAATTGGGCCTGCAACGCCGGCCTACCTGAGCTATGATATTGATGGCCTGGACCCATCGGTTGCCCCGGGTACCGGAACACCCGAGCCAGGCGGTTTAACGGCGACCCAGGGATTGGAAATCATACGCGGCTGCTTCGGGCTTAACCTGGTGGGTTGCGATTTAGTCGAGGTCTCACCGCCTTACGACAGCTCGGGAAACACCGCGCTGCTTGCCGCGAATCTTATTTTTGAGATGTTGTGCAGTTTGCCGGGCTGTGTTCGTAGACAATGATGTACCAGCCATCGGTACGGGCGCCATATTTGGCCCCGGCACGGCAGGTGTGTTAGCCAAAGGGACCGACTTCGCGCCGATTCTGATCTCCGGCTCCATCGCGGTTGTGTTGTCTTGCTCACTTTTCATCATGGCCCACCTCACCGCTTTGGCACAAGCACAGGATCGCGTCGGAAACAGCCCAATCATGCTAATTGGTTTACCGGGCGGAACCCGTCGGGAGTGAAGCATGTCTTCCAAGCACCAGCCACCACAATTTAACGAACAAGACGTTCAAACATTTATCAGCGCCTGCCACGGACCCAAGATCAGTTCTATCCAGATCCTGGGGCAGCTACATTGACCAGATTCTTTGAATCACCGACACTCGCAACCAGAATCATGCTTGCTCTCAGGCGGCCAGCAGGCCTCGCTGCTTAACATACTCCAGAGTTTGATCCAGAGACTTATTGACCTTCGCAATGATTTCGTCCACTTCCTTATCAGTGATGATCAGAGGAGGACAGAAAGCGATAGAAGAACCCGCTACAGCGCGAACGATTAGACCGCTGTCCTGGCAGGCCTGCTGCAGATAGGCACCTACCGCACCGCCTTCGAAGGTTTGACCGGTAGCTTTGTTGGCAACCGTTTCAACAGCGGCAATCAGACCTTTACCGCGCACTTCACCCACCAGCTCGTGGCTTTCGAATTCACGCAGACGCTTCTGCATGTATTCGCCCACTTTGGCAGCTTTGCCGAAGATATCGTCACGCTCGTAGATTTCCAGCGTCTTCAGACCTACCGCACAGGCAACAGGATGACCAGAGTACGTATAGCCGTGACCGAACACCCCCACAGAAGCAGACTGCTCGATCATTGCTTCATACATATCGCCACGGATCACAGCGGCACTGATGGGGTAGTAGGCAGAAGACAATTGCTTGGCAAAAGTCATCATGTCTGGAGATTGGATGCCCATAGTGGTGGAACCGAAGTCGTTCCCAGTACGGCCAAAACCACAAATCACCTCGTCAGCCCAGAACAAGATGTCGTACTTGCTCAGTACGGTCTGAACTTTCTCGTAGTAACCTTCAGGTGGAACGATCACGCCGCTGGCACCAGTGACAGGCTCAGCGATCATGGCAGCGATGGTTTCTGGACCTTCGCGCAGGATCAATTTTTCCAGGTTGTTAACAATACGGTCAACGAATTGGGCTTCAGTTTCGTCGCCCTGTCTGCCACGATAATAGTGTGGATGGTCAGTACGTAGAATGCCCAGCGCGTCGAGCGGGGCATCGAAGTACATCAGATTTGGCGGTAGACTGGTCAGTGAACCAGACGCTACGGTTACACCGTGGTAAGCGCGCTCACGAGTGATGATTTTGCGCTTCTCCGTCTTGCCAATAGCGTTAAAGTAGTAGCGCAACAACTTCATTTGGGTGTCGTTGGCATCGGACCCAGAGTTACCGAAGAAAATTTTAGCGTCTTTGGTTGGCACCAGGCCAGCCAATTGGTCAGCCAGAGCCATACCGGGTTCGTGAGTTTTACCGCCGAACATGTGGGTGAAGGCGATTTTGCTCATTTGCTCGGCAGCGGTTTCAATCAGTTCCTTGTTGCCATAGCCCAGAGAGGTACACCACAGACCAGCCAGACCTTCGAGGTACTGCTTGCCGCTTTTGTCGTATACGTAAACACCTTTGCCGCGATCGATTACCAGTTGCTCAATTGCTTTGAAGTTAGTCGTTGGATAGATTACTGAAGTCATTTCTTTGTCCTATTTCAATAAATAAGAAGAGTACGGCGCACTCAGTTTCTATGTTTGTTTCAGTCACTGAACTTTCTTGTCCAGACCAACCATACATACTTGCTCAAAAGTCATGATGATGGCCAAGTCTTCCTGAACAGGCTTAGGTCTGTTAGTTGAATACCCATGCTTTCCAAACTCCTGGTTGCATAGATGCGTTCGAAAAAGCGCTCGCTAAAACTTGTTTGTTTAAGCAATGGCGTCGGCGATAGCCGAGCCCAACTCGGCGGTAGTGGCGGCGCCACCCATATCGCGGGTCAGACACTGGCCTTCGCGCAACACGTTTTCGATTGCGGTCATGATGGTATCGTGAATGTCATCAAAGCCTAGATGTTGCAGCATCATTGCGCCTGCCCAGACAGTACCGATGGGGTTGGCAATGCGCTGGCCGGCGATATCCGGCGCCGAGCCATGTACCGGCTCGAACATGGACGGGTACTCTTTCTCCGGGTTGATATTGGCCGAGGGCGCGATGGCGATCGTGCCAGTACAGGCGGGACCCAGGTCGGAGAGAATATCGCCGAACAGGTTGGAACCCACCACCACGTCGAAGTGCTCGGGCATACGAACGAAGTTGGCTGTCAGAATGTCGATGTGATACTGGTCGGCTTTTATCTCCGGATACTGCTTTGCCATTTCAGCGAAGCGGTTGTCCCAGAACGGCATCGAGTGGATGATGCCATTGGACTTGGTGGCGGAGCTGACATGCTTGGCCACGCGGGTCATGGCCAGATCAAAGGCATACTTCAGGACGCGGTCGGTGCCGCGACGGGTGAATACGCTCTGCTGGCAAACCATTTCGTGCTCGGTGCCGGCGTACTGGATGCCACCGATGTTGGAGTATTCACCCTCCACATTTTCACGCACCACATACATATCGATATCGCCAGGTTTCTTGTTGGCTAGCGGACAGGGTACACCGTCAAATAGGCGCACCGGGCGCAGATTGATGTACTGGTCGAATTCGCGGCGAATCGGAATCAGTAGGCCCCACAGGGAGATATGATCGGGCACACCGGGGAAACCCACCGCGCCCAGATAGATGGCGTCGAAGCTACGCAGTTGCTCGATGCCATCTCCCGGCATCATGAGGCCCGTCTGGTGGTAGGTCTCGCAGGACCAGTCAAACTCAGTCCACTGGAATGCAACACCGTGCTTGGCTGCGGCAGCCTCCAGAGCGCGAATGCCCTCAGGCATTACTTCCTTACCAATCCCATCGCCGGGAATGACTGCGATCTTGAGTTTGCTCATGTGTAATTTCTCCACCATCTCAAAGCCTCTCACCCATTATTACATGAGAAATGTTTTTCAAAAATAGGTTTATTTTGCGATGAAGCATGAGACATTCTCATACTTCTAAACAGTTAGAGGTATACAACTAAGTATGCGTATAGGTGATATGCGAATTCCTTTGAAGGCCTTGCGAACCCTTGAGGCAGCGGGACGACACTTAAATATGAGCTTGGCAGCGGAAGAACTGACGGTTACCCAGAACGCCGTTAGCCGCCAGATCCGTCAATTAGAATAGCAACTTGGAACCTCCCTGTTTGACCGCAGCCGGAAACAGCTGCGTTTGACCTCTGTTGGAGGCCGCTTGCTGTAGGTAGTTGGTTGCGCAGATCAGCTAAGCTGTGCCCCTTCGCCATGCGATCGGCTTTCCCCACCACGAACTACGATGGCCGCTCCGCCAGCCTGTTTGTCAGTCGGCTCGTGCTCCCTATGCAAGCAAACAGGAGGTCTCCGGTTTACCTATCTGAACTCAAACATAGTGGTGTGAATGCCGATCGCAGTCTTTAAACTTAACGTGCTGCAGGGTGATGAGGTCCAAATGTAGATTTGCGATAATGCGTTTGTCCATTGCCAGATGCATACATGTCATTCGGTGTGTCGATAAACCTGCTGCTACATGTAGCAGGATTACGGTAACACACTGCCTGTTAACTCGTGTCGGCAGTGGCAATGGTTCGGCTCATCAATACGGGTTAATTGTCCCTACCCAATCCTGCGGCGCTAGTCTGAACAATGAAATAATTGGCGTACCCTTGGAACTTAGCACCCGTAACCGAACCAGCCTGAACGTGTCCCTGAGGTGGTAACGAAAACTTATGGGATGCTGCCATTAATAAGTTGAAAGCATCCAACAGGCCCCTCCCCTAACGATCTGATATTCGCTTAGTACATATGCTGTCCGCCGTTGATAGACAAGGTCGCACCGGTGATAAATTCAGCCTCATCGGCCACCAGGAACTGCACGCCGCGGGCGATG
>JBPCXM010000300.1:0-2677 GCA_051008535.1 Pseudomonadales bacterium
ATATTGGGCCTAAGTTTATCGGTGCACGGACCATATGGAAAGGCAATAACCCGTTCGGTTTACCCGGAACTAAGGGCGAAGGCGCGGTAATCGCGGTGCTGGACTCCGGTATCAACTCCGACCATCCATCGTTTGCTGAGGTAGGCGGCGATGGGTACAAACATACCAACCCGTTGGGTGACCGGAACTACATACCGGGCAGCTACTGTGCCGTGGTTAATCCCTTATTCTGCAACGCCAAGTTGATCGGAGCATGGGATATGGTTAATGATCCCGATGACGACCCCGGCGCGCCGCAAGATTCCGACGGGCACGGTAGCCATACCGCGAGTACTGCGGGAGGTAACGTAATTAAATCGGCCACCCTGTTCGCGCCTACCACCCAGCTCAGCCGTAATATTTCCGGTGTGGCGCCGCATGCCAACATTATTGCGTATGACGTTTGCGTAGACGGCTGCCCAACCTCGGCGATCCTGGCTGCCCAGGAACAGGTCATCATCGATGCGGCTGCCCTGCCGGATGGTATTCACGCGCTGAACTACTCCATTTCGGGCGGCAATGACCCGTATAACGATCCCATCGAATTGGCGTTTCTCAACCTCACCGAAGCGGGCGTATTTGTGTCGACTTCGGCCGGCAACAATGGTCCGGGGCCGTCCACTACGGGTCATAATTCACCCTGGGTGACCAACGTAGCGGCGATGACCCACACTCGCCGTATCGACAATAGCGTGACCGGATTGACTAGCGATGGGGCGCCACTGGGTGATCTTCTCGGTGCTGGCCTGACCGCCGGCTTCGGCCCCGCGCCGATTGTTTACGCGGGAGATTTTCCAACCGCAAACGGGTCGTCTAACGACACCGACCCGGCGCAGTGCCTGGAACCATTCCCGGCCGGTCATTTCAATGGCGAGATAGTAGTTTGCGATCGCGGCACCATTGCCCGTGTTGCCAAAGGTGCGAACGTACTGGCAGGCAGTGCCGGCGGATTCGTGTTGGCGAATGCCGAAGCTAATGGCGAAGCCGTAGTAGCCGATGCACACGTTCTGCCCGGTGTACACCTAGGATTCAGTAAAGGTGAAACCCTGAAGAGCTGGATCGCAGGCGAAGCCAATAACATGGCGACAATTGCAGGTTTTAGCCTTAATATCGACAAGGCTAACGCCGACGTCATGGCCGACTTCAGCTCCCGCGGTCCCAACCTGGCGATCGATATACTCAAGCCGGATGTGGGCGCACCCGGCGTGTCGATATTTGCCGCCGAGGCGACGGATGGAGTCACACTCCCGCCGGAATATCAGTTTCTGTCTGGTACCTCCATGTCCAGCCCGCACAATGCTGGTTCCGGTGCGCTAGTGAGTTTGCTCACCGGCTGGTCGCCATACGAAATCAAGTCGGCACTCATGATGACCGCCAAACGCAATAACAACTTCAAAGAAGACGGTGTGACCCCTACCGACCCATTCGATGTGGGTGGTGGCCGAATCGACTTAAAAAAAGTGTTACGCAGCGGGCTGGTGCTTGGTGAGACCGGTTTTAATTTCCTTAAAGCCGACCCCAATGACGACGGCGATCCAAAAACCCTAAACATTGCCAGTATGCAAGACAGCAACTGTGTTGGCGAGTGCTCCTGGGAAAGGACTGTGACTAACAAATCGGGCAAACGTGGCACCTGGCGCGTTGTTACCCGGAAGAAAACCGGCGGCTTGAAACTCACGGCTTCACCGAGTGAAATCAACCTGCGCAATGGCAGGAGTGCCAAAATTCGGGTCTCCGCCGATAACACGCTCGCCTCAGCCGGCTGGAATTTCGGCGAGTTGCAATTACGGCCCGAAAATGACGACCTGGTGAACCTGCACATGCCGGTTGCAGTACAAACGGCGCTCAGCAGCAGCCCCAATCTGACTAAAACGGTAGATAAGGACACGGCGGTTGAAGGTGATGTGTTGACCTACACCATTGACCTCGCTAACGGCCAGTTGGATGGCACTATCAATCTCAGTGATGTTGTTCCTGAAGGCTTGATAGCCGATGCCGCTTCGGCATCAGAGACCGTGACCAACGGCTCGACGACCAAGCCGTTCGGTTTTGTCAGCGCCACGGAAGCGACTTGGAGCGGAACGCTGGATGTGGGTGGTTTGGAGCTGACCAACTCGGGTGCGCCCTCGCCGGCAGGTTTCCTGCCGCTCGAATTATTTGGTGTTGCACCCTTCGGTTGCCCGGCAAACTGCGATGACGGAGCCACCATTCTGAACGTTCCCTCCTTCGTATACAACGGCCAAACCTACAGCGATGTGATCTGGTCGGTTAACGGTACCTTGGAGGCAGGCTCGGTTAGCGGGCTTGCCACCGCCGCCGGCAACCAGAATCTGCCGAACGCGACGCCGCCGAATAACATTATCGCGCCGTTGTGGACCGACTTGAATCTCGGCGTAGATGGCGACGGTGCCGAATGGTATGTGGCGGTGCTGACTGATGGTCCCGACCAGTACACCGTCTATGAGTGGAATAATATCCCCTTGTTCGGAGCAGAAGATGTGGAAGACCCTAATACCAGATTCAGCTTCCAGATTTGGGTGCAAAACGGTCCTTCAGGCAATATCTGGCTCACCTACGGTCCAATGGGCAACGTTAGTGATCTGTCGGCAACCGTTGGCGTGGAAAACGAAGATGGCGA
>JBPCXM010000301.1:0-5973 GCA_051008535.1 Pseudomonadales bacterium
TTGACGCCGGCGTCCTTCTGAAAGCTATCGCTATCGGGCCAGAAGGCTTGATCTGATGAATTAGGAATTCCATACCACTCATCGAAACCCTGGTCCGTGGGGTAACGGCCCTTTGTGTCTCCCAAATGCCATTTCCCGAACATGCCTGTCGCGTAACCGGCATCCGACAGCATCTCAGCCAAGGTGATTTCCCACTTGGTGATGCCGTACCATATACCTCTAGGTGGACCATCCGGCCGTTGCCGGGTACGAATCCCATAGCGACCAGTCATCAACGCTGAGCGCGACGGCGTGCATTCTGCTTCGACATTGAAATTTGTTAGCTGGAACCCTTCAGCGGCAACGCTATCGAGAGTGGGGGTTGCTGCCCCCCGCAAGACGCCGCCGCCATAAACGCCGACTTCACCGTAACCGAAATTGTCCATTAGAACTAGAATAATATTGGGCTTGATTTCACTCTTGGAGGTCGCCGCCGCCAGGGGGAAGGACGCTATTAGCACTAACAGAAAAGCGAGGCTTCTTACGTTTCGAATGTGCTTGGACATCGTGAGCTCCATTTATAATAATTGCGATTACGAGTTGCTCTCTGCAGGCTGGAATACACTGGAACGTCATGTTATGTGTTCGTGGTGTTAGTAGCCTCATAGACCTCTACTTGCGCCATTTGATTGTTACGATCGAGTCTTCTACGACGACCGATATGGCGCATTCCCATTTTTTGCATCACTCGTCCCGACCCAGGATTGGAAACTAAATACTCCGCTATCACTATTGTGATATCCAGATTCTTAAAAGCGAATTCAACAAGCGCCGAGGCTGCCTCAGTGCAATACCCCACATCCCAGAATGGCAGTCCTATCCAGTAACCTAGCTCGGCCTCACCGTCATTAATCTTTGACAGGCTTACTGTACCAATCAACTTCTTCGATACTTTGTCCGTTATTGCATAAGTGACGGCAGTTCGATTTGTCCAGTTTGCAGGATGTTTTGAGATCCATTCTTCTGCCATTCCATCTTTGTATGGGTGCGGAATAGTTAGTGTTGTATCTGAAACCTCACGCTTTCCGGCTAGCTCTTGCACGTCCTTTGAATCTGTCTTGCAAAAAGGGCGTAATACTAGCCTCTCCGTTTCGATTGTCGGTTGTTCCATAATTTCACGCATCACGCCGGGCTAAGCGGCACTTTCGGAGCGACGAAGGAGCGGAAAAAGTGTGCGACTTCAGCCCCTTGCAGCCCCGGCGCCGATATCTCGAGCCCGTTAACAAGCTTGGGCATTCTACCGATTCTTTTGTTTAACTCGAACAGTCGAAAGAGCCTCGAGCTCGAATGTAGCAAGGGAGAGAGATGAATACAACAATCAAAGCACACATCAGAAACGCTGAATGGCACATCGGTATCGATGTGGGCAAGTCCCTGCTGGATGTTTATGTCTATGAATTGAACATCCATTGGCAGGCAGAGAATAGTCCAACAGGCATCAGGTAACTCGTCAGGCAACTCAAGCGCTAGCGGCTGACCCGCCGCGTGCTAGTTGAAGCCACTGGCGGCTGTGAGCGAGCCTTTGTTGAAGCCTATGTTGAACAGCAATTACCTGTGATTGTAATCGCGCCAGCACAGGTGCGGCAGTTTGCTAAAGCGCAGGGTATCCTCGCCAAGACAGACAACATGGATGCGTAGTTGATCGCCCAGCTTGGGGCGATGAAGAGATTCTATGAAAAACTCGTAGCCCAGAGTAAACACAAGAAAGTCGCGCTGACCGCTT
This sequence comes from Pseudomonadales bacterium, assembly GCA_051008535.1. GTDB lineage: Bacteria > Pseudomonadota > Gammaproteobacteria > Pseudomonadales > JAUIET01 > JBBKXJ01. The sequence continues at coordinate 1,763 of JBPCXM010000301.1, forward strand.
GCATGAGAAAGATGATCACCATTTTAAATGCCATGATAAGCGACTTTAGGGAATGGCAGATTGCATAAATATTTTTAGCTAAAGGCTTGCTTTTGGATCACAGTCGCATGTTAGCTGTGGACGTTGACATATTTTCTCTATTCAGGGAAACCATCGAAACTCTGAATGTCTTCATCTATTTCTGTCCACGCGCACTTTTCTGATACCCAAATATTGGCGTCTAGCCCTTTTTTTGGATAGCCAGTTATACTTCCACAGTGAAGTGTTGGAAATTCTTCCCCATCTTTTGCGCAACTGTAGATTGGCGAACCACAGCTTTTACAGAAGTAACGTTCGCCCTTATTAGTTTCGTATTTAGCCAAGTTGTGATTTGGATCTGAAATCTTGAAGTCATTTCCAATAATTGAGGCGTTTGTAGCGAATGACGAGCCACTGAAAGCCCGGCATTGAGAGCAGTGGCAATTGTATAAGTCGAGTAACTCGCTAGTCAGGGTATACTTAATCTCCCCGCAAAGGCATTTTCCTTTGATCATGTATTAGTCCCTCTTACAGCTAACGCCAAAGTTCAGCGGCAGACGAAAGCGTATCTTTTGGCTGTCCGCTGGAGGCCCGCAGGGCCGGAACGAACTGCATCGTCTTGTTATGTTTGCTGTGTTCGAGAAACCCAGTAATCGGGCTTTCTATGAAGATGGGCGACAGCGACCACCAGAACTTCATTCGATGTTTTTCTGTGTTGGTAAATGATGCCATAAGGAAATTTAGTTACTAGACATCGACGAGTTCGTTTACTTAATAGATGGAATGCTTCGGGGAATGCCACAATGCGCTGAATCGATTCTTGGACATTACTGCTAAATCGGTTGCCGAGCCCTTCTTGTTGAGTTTCGTAGTATTCAATTGCATCATCAAATTCAGCTTTGGCGACCATAAGAAAGCGAACTTTCACTTTATTTTGTACTTTCCGAATACAGCCTTCGCAGACACAGATTCCATTTCACCGCGCTCAAAAGCGTCGATTCTTGCTTCAACTTCTTCGGCCCAAATTTCGTCAATCGCAGGGTCTGGCGTATCCAGGCTACTGAGTAACTGTTCAGCAATACTAATTCGATCCTTTGAATTAAGGCTAAGTGCTTGATTCACAATACTTTGTACTTTAGCGTTCATGAACAATACCGCTTTAGTTTCTGCCAACTTAAAGCATACATCTCGGAATCAGCAGAGTAAACACAACGCCGGTCCCAGCGGCAATTTTGGATCACAGTCGCTTGTTATGTGCCATATTCCGGTCCAATGCCAATGCCAATGCCAATGCTAGTTTAGTAACGTTCTACTTGCATATCTGGAATCGGAATTCCTTCACCGAAGCATTCATCGCAGACCTGGCATTGATGTGTGCCGTCGTAACTACCGGGTGTTGCAATGACTCGACACTTTTTGTCTTGTCCCTGCCAGCAACGAGGGCAAAACGGACCATCTCGCGTTTCCCCTCCCTCGATGTAAAAGAACGGCTCATCAAATATCATTTGGTCCTGTTCCTTTTGCCTAGCCTGTAGCTCCAGCAATTCCTGTTTAAGCTCAAGATTCTGAGCGTGGAGTTCAAGATACTGCTCTTGAAGTTTTTGAATTTGCGCTTGAGCCTCCATTTGGGATCCTTTTTTCGTTAGATCAATGGCTGTGCTAAACATGCCCTTTACTTCGGAAAATGAGAGTTCCATAAACTGCCCTCCTAAAAGATTTTTTTGATGATAGTTTTGTGCACATAACGCCGCGTTAATGGGTGCGGAGCAGCAAAGCTGCGAAGCGTCCCAGTGAGCGTAGCGAACGAATAGAACATCTTGTTATGGTGCATTACTCTGACCCCGTTGGTCCGCTTTGTGCTGTGAGTTCAATTGGTCGCCATTAGATTCGATGATGCCCTCTATCACCTCGCAAGGGACTATCGGGTACAGTGAATTTATCCGGCCCTCATGGTATTCGCTGGTAGGTGTTGGACAGTTCATCCTGTATCACTTCCGCGATCCCATCCACCGTCGGCAACTCAAACGGTTCTTCCAGTATATAAGTTCTGAACTGCCAGCCCTCGGGCAGCTCCAGGCGATCACCCAATCGCACCAGATCGTGTAACTGCTGGTCTGGGTCGACGATCTGGCTGAGGGTTTGCATGAGGTAGCGTTGCCTCTCTGGGTCCTGCAATTCATACACGCGGCGCCCAGCAACGAAATGGAAGATGGTGTTTCGAAGGACACTGGCGACTGAATAAGGACCACGGTTGCCATCTGACGGCGGAATGATGGAGGTGACCAGGCGCAGCTCGAGGCCGAGATCACCAAAGACAGTGATCTCACCCACGCCGGGGGGCGGATCATCGCTGAAACCGCCTTCGCCGCTCTCGATCTCGTCAACCAACCAGTAACGCGGCCCGTTCATAATTGTGGTGAGTGCACCAAACTCTGCCGCCACGGCCTGTGGGTCGATGGCATCCCAGGCATCCTGTGGACAATCATTGAGTTGCTGGCTGCCATATACCCTGACTCGGATTCCCTCGTCCTCAAAAAAAGGCAATTGAATCTCGCAAAAACGCATTTGGAAATTGGGTCCCGCAACCGGGATGGGGTTGGCCTGCAGGAACACAACGACATGCTGCGCCATTTCCTCACCCACTTCTTCCTGGATAAAGTGACCCGCCTCGTAACGTGTATGGGGCTGCCCTGTTGCACCAGGTACGTGGGCAATCCATTTATTCTGGTTTGCTACCGAGCCCGTATTGGGATCATTCTCCCCGCCTATAGTCATGAAGGGCCGGTCAAAACGTCCCAGCGCCTCGTATGCGGAAAAATTCTCCTGCCCGAAACCGGCCACCATGGAGGGGAAAGCGCGGATGCCACCCCAATATATTCGCGCCGGATACGGAGCGTTATAAGAGGCGAACTGCGCCTCGGTCAGTTCATTGCCGGTTGCGATGTCGATTATATCCGCGGCAAACAGGTGCGGAGCGGTAGCGGCGAAATTCACCCAGTACTGGAAACCGCCTATCCGGTCGGTCGGGCGCTGGGACATATGTTCAATAGTCCCCTCAATCGTTTCGTCAAACTCGAATACAGGTATCGTGAAAGGATTAAGCCCCTCGGGGACTAGCGCCAGATCACCGTTGGCGACCACGATGCGTGCGAACTTTTCGGGATCGTCGCCCGCCATGCGCAGGCCGATCTGGCTGCCCCAGTCCTGTACGAACAGGGTAATGTCGGTGAGACCCAACTGGCTGACGAAAGACTTCATCCACGCGACATGCTGCTCAAACTGGTGCACACGGGGGTCCACCGGCTTATCGGATCGCCCCATGCCGATATGGTCCGAGGCGATTACCCGGTAACCCGCCTCTGCCAACACCGGGATCATCTTGCGATAGAGGTAGGACCAAGTGGGCTGGCCGTGCAGCATCAGTATCACCTCACCGTCGCGAGGCCCTTCGTCCACGAAGTGGTAACGCAAGCCCTCCACCTCCACGTAGTTGGGGATAAAGGGGTAGCCGTCCAGATTATCGAAACAGGCGTCCGGCGTGCGCACGAACTCGATATTGGTTGTGGTGGCATTTACCTCGATGTCTTCTTCGGGGATGTTACACGGCTCCTGCGCCTGCATGTCCTCCTCAACAGTAAAGAGTTCATTGTCTGAGCCGTCACTACAGCCTGCCAGTAGCAAAACTAGCAACAAGCCTGTTAAGATCAATGTTTGCATGGGTCGAAGCATGTCTACCTTCCATCATATGTGGTTATGGGTTTACCTAGCGGCACAAGCCCAGCCAGAGCTGGTGGAGGACCTTGAAAAACATGCTACCGCCTTTTTCGACTACACGAAATAGCCGTGGAGGTCAGCATGGACACTGGCTGCGAAACGGGGCTCTAATGGGCGGTCATGGAAGGATCCGCTGCAACTTAGTTTTGCAACATCAAACAGTCAGGAGTATCGACGCTTACTTGCAGCGTTTCCCAGCCAACAGTCGGATAATTGAGTAAAACTGCTCCACTTTCTTAAGAACTGCCTGAAACAATAATTGGCCATCCAGACTTCATGGAAGACTAAATGGAATGTAAGCGCCAAATAAACCACGCCCTTTCGTCAAGCTGATTCCAGTGCCACGCTGCTCTCTGGTTTTGGAGGGATGGTATGGAAGAAGACCTGCAGCGAGAGCTGACTGCACTTCAGGAGAAATG
>JBPCXM010000302.1:0-6832 GCA_051008535.1 Pseudomonadales bacterium
ACCTCCAGACCGGTGGTATCCACTTCACCACCATTGACCGTTCTGGTAATGGACGCGCCATCCAATACGATCAATTCCTGGGTCGTCAGGTTGGTAAATTCATTGATATAGAAGGCCGCATTAAGCTGCACGCTATCGTCCAGCCAGCGGCTCTTGATTCCTGCCTCATAGGCTTGTGACTCCTGCGACTCAAAGGCGCTGCCGTCCGAGTTGACACCACCAGACAAGAAGCCCGTTGAGGCATTGACATAGAGCAAAATACTGTCATTAACATCCCACTCAAAGCCTGCGCGCCAGGTCGTATCTTCAAAACGACGAGTCGCTGATCGTTCGGGTCGCAAGGTATAGACAAAAACGTCAATGGGACGCGCGTTGAGGCCAAACTGCCCGGTCCCAGGCACCGACGCACCGGAGAAGGTATCGGTTTCTTTTTCCTCTTTGTTCCAACGAATACCCGCAATTAAGCGTAATGTATCCGTGACGGATGCTTCGCCTTGGAAAAAAACACCTTCGGTTGTTGTTTCAATTTCCTGGAAGTCAGCGAAATCACTGAAATTGCCCCTGCCGAAGGGGTCTATAAGCGCGGTTCCGCTCAATACTTCCAATTCTACACCGTTGAGGTCAGTTGCTGTTTCCGTGCGGTCGGCATACGTCGCAGTGCGGAATTGGGAGAATCCGAAAGAAATTTCGTCGACCGAATAATAGAGTCCGGTGGTCCACTTCAGAAAGCCCTCTCCTGCAGAACTTAGCTGCAGCTCCTGGGTGTAGGATTCCGCCGCATCATCCCAATAGTACGGATAGCCCGGGTTTCCGCTAAAGTCCCCATCAAACGCGAAGGCGCTTTCAAAGTCGGTGTACGAGCTGATGGACTTTAACGCGACACTACCCAACTCCCAATTGACTTCGAGGGTGACGTTGTCTTCACTATTGTCGCGGTCATTGCGCACGTCGTAGTTCACTTCATTTGGTTCGTTAAAGGCAGAGTCTACACCCGCAGAGCCCGGCGCCGGATTCTGGCAATCCTCAAATCGCCCAAAAGCGTCGGTCAGACCACTGGCGTCCACCGGTCGGCAAAGGCCTTCTGCTGCGAAAATACCTGGGGTGGTGCCCTTCTCATTGATTGACGTATAGCGCGCAATGACCTCGACATTGTCTGTCGGCGTCCAGAGGGCTGAAATTCGGAAGTGTGCATCATCGTCGATGCCTAGCCTGCCGCCGGAGCCGCTATTGCGTATCCAGCCGTCGCTGGTTTCAATTACGCCGGCAAAACGCAGTGCAAAATTGTCGTTAACAGGCGCATTGATATAGCCTTCAGTTCGCACCTTGTCGAAGCGGGCAACCGAGACATCCACTCCGCCGCCAACCGCTTCTGTGTTCGGCGCATTGGTATGCAAGTTGATTGCACCGGCGAAGGTATTGCGCCCATAAAGTGTGCCTTGCGGGCCCTTCAATATTTCAAGTCGGGCAACATCGAAGTAAGCCTGACTTTGCTGCGACGCGCGCGGTCTGTAAACACCATCGGCGAAAAAACCAGCAATGGAAGAGTTATCCGCGAATGTATTGTTGGAATTGGCTCCGCGTATGGCTATTTTGGCATCAGATCCAATAAAACCATACGAAACCCCCGGCGTAACCAGCTCAATCCGGGAAATATCTTGAATGCCTGCCCTGGACATCGCCTCATGGTCAAGCGCTGTGACCGTGATACCCACATCTTGCAGGTTTTGTTCACGTTTTTGCGCCGTCACTACAACTTCTTCCAGCACAAAGTCGGCCCAAACCAAGCTGGGTAAGACGGTCATCAATGTTGCGGCTGCTACGCCCCGACAAACTGAGTTCAAGCGGTTATTGTACATTTTGGGTCCTCTGTGTGATTGAACTGATAGCAATCAAAGCGGATGCTAGGCATGTTTGGTTCGAAGCCTGGAGGCCTCTAACGGGCCGACATCATGCTTGCCTGATAAAAACCTCAACTTACGTTTATTGATTAATTTAAAGTCATTATTACTGCACTCGATCGATAATGACTTCGAATGCAACCGAATTTACGCCATTGCCTCTGCAGATGCAAGCGTGCTCCACTACTTTTTTACCGTTAATTTTAATCGCCCAGTCTCTGGACACGCAGCGGTGGGAACTCTTTGTGGGCGTTAGCCTCACCCCATCAGGCGAGCTCGGCACTATCTTTGACCACTAAAATAGAGGGGGTGTTGTGAAAACTCCGAACCCGAACTTGCCGTGCGCAATCTCGTTTGCATTGCAGATTGTCTATGTATCGAAGCATTGCAGTAACGCAATAGTCACCTGGTCCTTTAAGTCCGTCTATTTTCCCTTTGAGGCGTCCAAGCTGCCATTTTACTATTGTGTTTGATTTCGAATGCAATGCATAATCGCTGCAATCGTTTAGCGCGGTAACAGAGCTATGAGCACCAAGAAAATTCAAGCATGCAAGAAAACGGTCTGGTCCTTCTGGAACTCACTGGATGATCAGCCCGCTAGCGCTCTGGCTAATACACTTAGCGAATACCTGCATCCAAACATTGCCTGGCACGGACCAGATCCTATCAATCATCTCCATGATGCCGACACTTTTGCCAGTTCGTTTTGGCAGCCTCTCAGACAGTCTTTTCCGAATCTCAAGCGTCAATACCACATTTTTATGGCCGGACAGTCCAACGCTCGCGTCGATGGTTTGTTAGATGGTCACTTTTGGGTCGGAGGCACCGGCTATATGGTCGGCACATTCGCGAACGACTATTTGGGCATCCCAGCTAGCGGGAAAGACGTGAAAATTCGCTGGGGCGAATTTTGCCGTGTTGAAAACGAAAAGATTATTGAAATCTATTGCCTTTTGGACTTTATCGATCTGATGCAGCAAGTGGGTATACAAGTGCTGCCGCCAAGCCGTGGACAAGACGGCCTCTTTCCGCCACCGGCGGCGGGCGACGGGTTAATGCACAATGCGCAAGACGACGACGTTTCGGCATACACACTCGAGCACATTCGCCGCTTTATTTTTGAGGGGCTGAACCACTACGACCAATCCGATCTGAGCAGCATGGGCATGGCCGGTTTCTTTCACCCGGAGCTGCGTTGGTACGGTCCGGGCGGTATTGGTGCCTGTCTGAGTTTTAAGGAATTCGAGGACTTTCACCAAAAACACTGGCTGCACGCCTACCCGGACCGCAAGGTTCAAGATCTCGACGCATTAATTGCGGAAGGTGCGTACAGCGGAGGACCCGGTTGGGCTGGCGTCGTCGGTACGCAAACGGGTAAATATCTGGATATTCCCGCGACAGGTAAGCAAATAGAATTTAACGGCATGGACTTCTGGAAACTGGAAAACGATCGCTACCTAGAAAACTGGGTGTTCGTCGACATGGTACACGTGTTTCGTCAATTTGGCGTCGATTTGTTCGAGCGTTGCCGTAAACAGCGGCTCGATCCATTATGAATACATCAAGACTGTATAATCACTTCGACAGTGCGCCGCCTACCAATGCAAGCAAGGGCACAATGAAAGGCTTCGACCCCGAGTTCACCGATATTGTCGATTACATCACCCGTATTACCTATCGCATTTGGGAAGGCAAGCAAGTGGGCCTGTGCTACGACTACTATTCAGAAGATTGCCCCATTTACACACTTGCCGGTATGAGTGTTGGCGCCGAAGTAGTGGTGCAAAATACGATAAAGACGCTTGCTGCGTTTCCCGACCGTACCTTGCATGCGGACAATGTTATCTGGGGCGGCAACGACGAAGACGGTTACCATTCCTCCCACCTGATCAGCACGCAGATGACCAATTTGGGGCCCAGCGAATTCGGCCCGGCGACTGGAAAAAATGCAATTATCGCTGTCATTGCCCACTGTGTGGTCAAGACCAATCAGGTAATTGAAGAGTGGCTAGTGCGCGATAACTATTCACTGGTTCAACAACTAGGTTTGGACCCCGTTAAAGTAGCACAACAATGGGCGTCGAAACCCATTGACCCAGGTAGCGATTTCGCCAAGTGGCGGGATGCTGAAATACGCAGAGTGCGAGCAACCTCCAATCAGCGCGGCAGTTTTAATGGTGACGCCAAAACCGATCCCGAAGGCTTTATTCGCGCCGCATTACAGAACATCTGGAATGCGCGCATGATCGGCGATGTGAGCCAGCTCTATGCCAACAATGCTCGCCTGCAAGGCCCCTCCGGCAGGGATCTGACGGGACCTGAGGAAATCCGCACGCTGTATACCGGTGTGCTAGGCGCGCTACCCGATGCGCGTTTGAGCATGGACTACATTTGCTCCATTCCATATCAAACTAGCGGTGTTGATATAGCGGTGCGCTGGACTTTGGCCGGCACCCATAACGGAGCGGCGCTTTATGGCGAGCCTACCGGCGAGCCGATTTTGATTATTGGCGAGAGCCACTATCGCATCGAGGATAATCTGGTTATAGAAGAGCGTACCGTGTTCGATGAATTGTCGGTGCTCACCCAGGTGTACCGTGCCCGTGGCGTACTAGCTAGCACTGACGACACAATTGCTTAGGAATTAGCAAACCCATGCCACCGCCCAATGAGTGCGCTTCCCCCCTTCCATTTGTTGATGCTCACCATCACCTCTGGGATCTGTCGGCTTGCCATTACCCCTGGTTAATGGCACGTGGCGTACAACGCTTTTTTGGCGACCCAGCGCCTATTCAGAAAAACTATTTGGTCGCCGACTTGTTGAGCGAATCAAGCGTGTGGGTGCCGGAAAAATCGGTGCATATACAAGTGGGAGTCGATGCGGCAGATAACATCAATGAGAGCCGCTGGCTACAAACCATCGCTGATGCGCCAGAAAATAGGGGTTTCCCACATGCCATCGTCGCTTTTTGCGATCTAAGCGCCGTCGACGCGGCCGCGCAACTTGAGGCACAGAAACACTTTCCCAATATTCGTGGCATCCGCCACATCGTTGGCCGACATATAGACGAAGACAAACTCACAGGCAGCAATCAATTGCTGACCAACCCGCTGTGGAAAGAAAATCTGGCACGCCTGTCAAAGCTGGGCCTCTCGTTTGATTTGCAGCTAATTCCCCAGCAACTGGAAGATCTTTATTTAATTCTGAAAGATATTCCCAGATTAAAAGTCGCACTTTGCCATTGCGGTTCACCCTGGGACCAGACAGCGGCGGGAATAAAACACTGGTGTGCCGGCTTGAGGAGGTTGGCCCAGCTACCTAACCTCTATTGCAAAATATCCGGTCTCAGTATGTTTAACCACGACTGGACCACCGAGGAAATACGCCCTCTGATACTTTCCTGTATAGAAATTTTTGGTCAGGACCGGTGTATGTTCGGTTCCAATTTCCCGGTTGACAAGCTGCACACCAGCTACCAGTGTATTTGGGATGCTTATAACGTGACTACTGCGGACTTCTCACATGGAGAAAGAACGAAATTGTTTAAAGAGAATGCAGAGCAGTTTTACCGCATGTGAACACCCAGCTTTCATCCCCTGAAGCGTGCCACTAACTCCCGCGCACCAGATAAGATAAAACCATGATCGGAGGTCAATAAAAATAGGCTCGCACCCTGTTCTTGCCACACGCCAACTTCATCGACATTGGCAACGAACATACCTACCGTTTTACCGGCTTTGCTGCCCGCCTGGCAGATCCTCTTAACTGCGGATACTACTCTCGGATCGCCGGGTGAATCTGCGCCGTAGGCGACCGTTAGATCGATGCGGCCTACAAAAAGGCAATCGATACCCTCCACTGCTGCGATTTCGGCAATGGCATCCACCGCCTCTATATCCTCAACAAACGCGATCACGGTTGTCTCTTTTTCACTATCGGCCTTATGCTGCGCCATTGGCTTGGTGGTGTAGCCCGCCGCTCGGGTAGAGCCGGCGTAACCGCGCCCTCCGGCGCCAAACCGCGCCGCCTTGGCGATACCTTCTGCCTGCTTTGCACTGGTAACATGCGGTACCACAATACCGGTCGCACCACAATCTAGCGCATTGAGAATCTGTTCTGGCGCGGCGGAAGGAATGCGCACCAGTGACGGCATACCGGCTGCTCGCAGAGTCTGCACGCAGGAGTCCAACACCAGACGATCGAAAGGAGCGTGTTCGGCATCGATGCAAACGGCATCCAGCGGCGTTAGCCCCAACACTTCGCATACGATAGGCGATGGCGTTTTAAGGAAGGTGCCAATCAACTTTTCCCGGGCTAACAATCGTTGCCTGAAATTCGCATGCGCTGTTGCTGTCATTGTGAGAACTCCTGTTGCTGCATTTGATCAAGCGAAGGCTTTACTGCCAGAGCTGAGTGCTCGCTATTTTTGCACCTTCGCACATGGCCGCCAACTTGGCGTAAACGACATCCTCATCCACAGCACCAAACCCGGCAAAGGTCGAGAAGCCACAATCGGTCCCCGCTAGCACGCGTTCCCGGCCGACGATATCAGCAAAGCGGCAAATGCGCTGTGCTACCAGTTCAGGATGCTCTACGAAATTGGTGGTGGAATCCAGTACGCCGGGAATGAGGACTTTGTTGTCGGGGATATCGGCGTCACGAAACACTGTCCATTCGTGGGCATGTCTGGGGTTTGACGATTCAAATAGCAATGCTTGTGGCTTGGCCTTGAGGGCAATCGGCAAGACGGTGGACATGGGTGCGTCACAATGATGAGGACCTTCGTAGTTACCCCAACAAACGTGCAGCCGGACTTTATCCGCAGGAACATTTCGCAGCGCGTGGTTCAGCACTTCCACGTGCAGGCTGGCAAGACGAACGTATTCACTCTCTTCTTTGCCTTTGAACATCATATGCCGGCCCAGACCAAGGT
>JBPCXM010000303.1:0-14007 GCA_051008535.1 Pseudomonadales bacterium
GTACCTGCTTGGGCGTCACCCTGAATGGCAGGACAAGGCGCGCGCCGAATGCCAGGCGCTAGGTAAAGACAGGCCTGCATATGACGATCTCGACAAACTGGTCGTACTCGACAAGGTTTTTAAAGAAAGCCTGCGCCTGCACCCTTCCGTGCCCATTCAAGTACGCCGCACCACCCGCGCTATTGAGATGGGCGGCTACAACATTCCTGCGTATACCCAAGTGTGCACCGTGCCAAGCTTTAGCCATTATATGAGCGAGTACTGGACCAACCCCACGGCATTCGACCCGGACCGCTTCGACGATGATCGTGCCGAGCACAAAAGCCATTCTTTTGCCTTTGCACCATTCGGTGGCGGCGCGCATAAATGCATCGGTATGCACTTTGCGATTATGAACGCCAAGCTATTTTTGTTTTTGTTTCTCAATCGCTATAAATTCCGCCTGGCTGACCATGCCTCAGACAAGATGCAGTCGATACCGTTACCGAAACCGGCGGATGGCGTGCCACTGGTGGTGGAGAAGCTCGCAGATTAACCCTTGTTAACCCAATAGTCGTTGAGGATCGCAACCCGATAGCATAAATTGGCGTGACCAACTTCCTGAGGGAATTCGCGCCATGATTACCGATTTCGACGACTATTGTATCCACCAAACCAGCCAGCCTGTCGCCCAGCCACAAACCAGCGATCGTAACTTCTACGACCGCTATTGGTTTAACGGGCTGGACAAAGACGGCGCGTTTTTGTTTGAAGTGGGTTTCGGCGTATACCCCAATCGCTTCGTGATGGACGGCCATTTCAGTGTGTCGGCGGGCGATACGCAGCACTCGTTTCATGCCTCACGGCGCGCTCCGACTGATCGCAGCGAAACGCAGATCGGACCGCTTAAAATCCACGTTGTGGAACCCATGCGCGTTATTCGCGTCACCGTGGATACCAATGAAACCGGCATTGAGTGTGACCTGACTTTTTATGCGCGCACGGCGCCCAGCGAAGAACCCAAGAATGCGATGCACGACGGCGTGCGCGTGCTGATGGACAATTCGCGCTTTACCCAGCTTGGGCATTGGGAAGGTTATTTTTCGGTGAATGGTCAGCGCACCGACGTTAAACGCGTTACAACATTTGGCACACGCGACAAGTCCTGGGGAGTGCGTCCGGTGGGAGAGTCGGAAGCCGGCGCGCCGTCTAAATTAAGCGCTCCTGGCGTGTACTGGGTCTGGTCGCCGATTCATTTTGATGATATCTGCACCCAGTTTGGCAGCTTCGAAGATTTCGATGGCAAGCCTACCCAGCTCAGCGCTTGTGTTGTGCCCGCCTACGGCAATATGGAAGCGATACCGCGTGGCGAAGATCCCGATCATCAGGAAATGGAGTCTATGACGCATAGAATTCACTGGAAGCCTGGCACGCGCCAGTCGCAGGGTGCGGAATTTCATTATGTGGCTAAGTCGGGAGATAAGTTTGACATTGAGCTCACGCCATTGCGTAATTTTTATATGTTGGGCATAGGTTATCAGCATCCTGAGTGGGCGCACGCGGTATGGCACGATGAGCTAAAAATTGGTGGCGAGTCGTGGCAACTCAGCGAAGTTGATCCGTTGGATTTTAAAAATATTCATATCCACCAACTGGTCAAGGCAAAAATGGGTGATCGTGAGGGCGTCGGCACGCTGGAGACAATTTGCTTTGGCCGGCATCCTTCCGGGTTTAAGGACTTATTGGATGGGGCTGGTACCCCTTCAAGGTGATATTGCCTAATGCAGCGCTAAGCAGGCCGTTCTCTGCAAGGCGCACTGGTGAAGGCATAGTGGCGCTACGTCGAGCCAGTGCAACGCGGCGGGGGGCGGCCTGCTTAGCGCCCTTCGGGTCATACCAAAAAGCGGCACATTGCTTCGTCGCCTAAAGCGCCTACTTTTGGTGTTCCCCCTCGACAGAGGCCCACTATGCCTTCGGGAAAACGCCTCGCACTGCACCGCTTTTGGAATGACTGCATTAAGCAATATCACCTTGAAGGGGTACTAGTCGATAAACGCCAGACTAAGCGCAGGCACATAAGTAATAATAATAACGGCAAATAGCAACACAGCCATAAACGGTATTGCCGCTTTATATAGCAGCATAATCGGTTTTTCGAAGCGATAGCTGGCGATAAACAGGTTCATGCCAACTGGTGGCGTGAAGTAACCGATCTGCATATTGGCGAGAAAAATAATCCCAAGGTGTACCGGATGCACGCCGTAGGCAACGGCAATGGGTAAAATTAGCGGCACCATAATAATAATGGCCGAGAATATATCGAGAATGGCACCCAGCACTAGCAACAAGATGTTGAGCAATATCAAAAACGCTAGCTTGCTGTCGATATGCGCCTGGATAAATTCAAATGCGCGGGTTGGGATTTCGGCATCGATCAATAGGTTAGTAAAAGCCAGCGATACCCCTAAAATCAAAATAATCCCGCCGACCACCGTCATCGCTTTTTGCACCACACCGGGCAATTCGCGCACGGCGATTTCGCGGTACACAAACACCTCAACAATGAGCACGTACAATACCGTGACCGTGGCTGTTTCGGAAATCGCCAGGAACCCCCCGTAAATTCCGCCCAACACAAACAAGGGCAGGGGTGCTTCCCAACGCGCCTCCCATAGTGCGCTGCCTAACTCCCGCATGGAAAAACGCTGAATCGGAATTTGCGCGTCGCGGTTAACCCATAAGCTCCAGGCGCTGAGCAATACAATCATTAATAACGCCGGCATTAAGCCGGCGATGAAAAGTTGCTGAATGGTAAACGGCTCACCAACATCAAGCTGTTGCGCGACAATGCCATACAGAATCAGCGGTAAAGAGGGTGCCAATAACAGGCCCAGGCTACCCGAGCTGGTGACCAGGCCGAGGCTAAACGTTTCGCTGTAGCCCACTTGTTTGAGCGCCGGGTAGAGCAGCGCGCCCAGCGCGACAATGGTAACGCCAGACGCACCGGTGAATGCGGTAAACAAGGCACAGCACACGAATGCAATAATCGCCAAGCCGCTGGGCAGCCAACCAATCAGCGCCTGGGTGACGCGCACCAGACGTTCGGAACTCTTACTTTCGGCCAACAGATAGCCAGCCAGCGTGAAGAAGGGCAGGGCGATCAGCAGAGGCGTGTCGGTAATGCGATACAGTTCGATGGTGATGACCGACAAGTCGACGTCGGAAAAATAAAACCCCAACATCGCGGCGGCCAGAATAATCACGAATATGGGCGTGCCGATAACAGCAAGTGCAATAAGTACGATACTTAGTGCGGCGGCCACGGTTTAAGGCGCTCTGGTCGGTAATAGACTTTGCAGGAAAAACAGCAGGTAGCGCAGTGCGATAGCACCCAGCGCGAATGGAATAATGGCTACGCATACCCAGTTTTGTATATGCGGAATCACTTCTTGTGGGTATTGCCGTTCGTCAATCACAAAGCCGACACCGTAGTACGCAGCCACTGCGCACACGAGGCTGGTCGTTAGGTATATCAGGGAATCGATGAAGCGTTGTGTTAATGGCTTGGTGTAATGTGATATAGCGTCAATAGCGATGTGGTTACGTTCGCGACTGGCGACCAACGCGCCCGCCAGCGCAATCCACAACACTAGAATATTCAACGCCTGGTCGGCCCACACCAGCGCCGTCCCGCCGCTATTACGCAGTACAATCTGCGCCGTTGCCAGGCCGAGCGCCAAGACTACCAGGCCCACCAAAAAACCATTCTCGATGCGGTGTAGCCAGCGCAACGCGGCGTGAGGTGCTTTTGTCATTGCTGGCTACGAAACTCTTCCAGGTATTTGTTCAACTGGTCGGCAGCCTGTTTGGACACCGTACCTTGCTTAATCAATTTCTGCTCCGCTTGCGCTGCCCGGCCATACCAGTCTTTTAACTCTGCCTCGTTTAGCGATTCAACCTGAATACCTTGCTTAGTCAGCGCGGCGAAGGCTTGTAAATTGTCGCGCCTGTTTTGCGCATCGATTTCTTTAAACGCCTTGCCCATGATAGTACGCATGGCACTCTGATCGTTGGCGCTGAGCTTGTCGAACATTTTTTTATCGACTGCAAGTACCGCGAAGAAGTACATCAATGGTACATCGGTAATGTGCTCGATATGCGTATGCCACTGCAAGGCGATGGCGCCAATGGGTGACGTGGCGACCGTATTGACCATGCCGGTCTGTAATGACACCAGCACGTTGGACAAATCCAGAGGGAACGGTTTGATATCAAACGCCTGCACGGCATTCAGTGCAGAGGGATCGTTACTGGGTACCCAAACCTTTTTCTTCTGTAATTGCGCGACGCTGGTTACGGCCGTGTCGGTCATCATATAAGCCAGACCACCCTCGCCAAGCCCGAAGGTGACAAAACCACCTTGCTCCAGGCCATCGACAATTTTACTGTCCATGCGACTACGCACGTAGTCGACTTCGTCTAATGATTTGAATTTCAGGGGCAAGCTGTAAAGTTCTACATCTGGGTAAAACTTGCGCAGGCTGCCACCTGGTACGGCTGCGCCATGCAATTGTTTGATGCGTATTTTGCGCAGTACCGCGGCATCGTTGCCCATTACACCGCCGGGATAAAACTTCAGCTTAACGCGGCCCTCAGTCGCCTGTTCAACATCGCCGGCGGCTGTACGCATTGTTTTCATCCAACTTGAGCCTTCCGGAGACAAGGTGGCAATTTTTAATACTTTGGCCTGCGCCGGAATTGCAGTAACAAAAAAGCACAACAACAATAGCTTGAGTTTCATATAAGTTCTTTTCGTCCGGTTTAGAAATAGTCTGCTTCGTCGGCGAGTAGTTTCCTCGCCTCGCGCTGAGCGACAAGATTGATTAATGTATTACCCGGCACCTCGGTGGGGCTGTTAATAACCTCGGTGAGCAGTTTGTGGTGCAATTTCTGGTCAAACACCAGACGCGCGTATTGTTTCGCGTAAATCACTTTGGCAATCAAATTTGTGCCATTCGACAGCTCGATTGCGCGCTCGAAATGCTGTTTGCCGACCTCCGGCTTGCCACCCATCGCCGGTGGCAACAAGGTCTCAATCCCTCCCAGGTAAATATGCGCAGCACCTTGTTCGAAACTATCGTCGAGTTGCACGACGCGTTCAAGAATTGCTTTCGCTTTGGGTAACTGAGCGATCACTTCCCAGTCGTCGCTATGCGCCTGCAGCCAGCCAACGCAGGCTACGCCGAGGTTGTAGAGCGGCTCGATATTTTTTTCGGTGATTTTTTCTACAGCCGCAGTGAAATCGCTAAAACTCTGTTCCCGCGACCGGCATAAACTTTTGTCTGCCGCGCATGCCGCGCGCTCGGCATAGTCCATGGCTTTGTCTGCCATGATTTTTAAGCGCTGCTCGTCAAACACGAAGGCACTGGCGTAGGCGCCATTGAGCTTGGCGCCGGCGGTCAATAGGCCCTGATTTTTGGGGCTACCCTCTATCAATCCGTCCACAAACAGCAGGTAAGATGGCGCGCCGACTTCTACGGTGGCAATATCAGGGTTGTTAAGAATGGCGTTGGTCAGATTACCGGTCACCTGCGCGGATTGTTGTGCAATCAAGGTGGAGCACGCACTTAATAATAGTGTGGCAGCGAGCAGCCAAATTTTGGGCTTGGGTATTATTATCACGGGTGATGAATTCAACTGGTTGCGTGTTAGATTAAGACTGGTTTATGCTGATTTAGTGCCATGTCGAGGACGATAGGTACGCAATGCGTCAATATACAGTGTGTCGGGAGGTAAGACCATCGTGCAGGAATCTATACAGCAAGACGTAAGTAAGCTGCGCGCCGAACTCGAAGAGTTGAGCAGCCTGTCGGCCGAGGAACGAAGCAAACTAAATGAGCTGGTGGCCGACATTGAAGCGCACGCGGCGAGCAGCGAGCACCATAGCGCACTGAATGAACAACTGGAAGGTGCCTTGGCACGTTTTGAAACGTCGCACCCGGCCCTTAGCGGCGTGTTGCGCAGTATCATGAACACACTGAGCAATATCGGAGTTTAACAGCCTACACTCTCTTCTCATCTTGCGCACAACGGAGCAATGCAGGCCGTGCAATCTGCAACAATTAGCGTGCAGAAAACAGATATCACCACGCTGCTGGTTGATGCCATCGTTAATGCGGCCAACAATTCGCTGCTAGGTGGTGGTGGTGTGGATGGCGCCATTCATCGTGCCGCTGGTCCCGAGCTGTTGGCGGAGTGTAAGACCTTAAACGGTTGCGCGACTGGGCAGGCGAAGGTAACGAAGGGTTACAATTTACCCTGTCAGTACGTTATTCATACGGTCGGTCCGGCGTGGCAAGGTGGAAATGCGGGCGAAGCGGCATTGCTGGCAAGTTGCTATCGTGCGATTTTTGCGCAAACTCGGCAACATGCTCTACACAGCATTGCGCTTCCAGCGATTAGCTGCGGTGTGTACGGTTATCCTATCGACCAGGCAACCCGCATCGCGGTAGCGGAAGCACAGGAGTTTGTTAGCAGCTATTGCAGTGTTCGACGTATAATATTCGCCTGTTTTTCCAGTGATGTATTTGATTGCTATAGCGTTTTGTTGAATTGATTAGCGTTGGTGGTGTGCTGCGGGCATGTGAATTTGCCCGGGCTGACTTGCTTTATTGAGGAAAATATCTATTCTAACACTTTGAGTAAGCTATAAAAATTAGCACCGGAATGCGACCTCCGAGGACAGCGTCGTTACTCTTGCTCAGCATAGGTGTATCAAAATGAGTGCGTCCGAAGACAACAAGGACCTGGTTTGGGACCTTGACCGCTTCAAACAACAGCAACAGGCGGCCGAGTTTATCCAATTGTTCGAAAACAAACTGTGTATCTTCTCGAAATCGGTTGAGCAACTGTATACTAATTACTCGGTTTTTTTCCCCGAAGATCACAATCGCAAGATGGTCGTCTTACCAGACCCGCACGCGTACCATGATACTTATTTCAATATTGTCGGCGAAGCGGTATCGCCTACCGGGCTGAATATTATTCCTGGTGCCATGGTCGGTCGTGAGGGCTTGCATATCACCGTGCCTGTGCGCGGACCGGATGGCAGTAAAAAGACCAAAGCCGTGCCGCTGCAGAAAGGTTTGGGATTAATCAATCAGCGTTTTCCGGAAGGACGACGCTTCTTGCCTGTGTTGATGAAGGGCGATTTGCGTGAGTTTGAAGCGCGAATGCCTATGCTGCACTTGCATCGTATTCAAGTTCATATGCTGACCGACCGTTCCGAATTGGAACGTGGCAGTATCGAGCGCACTATCGAAGAGCGTCTATCGCTGTTGCACTAAGTCGCTTTTGCTTTACTAAGAGCGCGGTATTCTAAATACGATCGGAAACTCCAAATCAAACTTGCTACCTTTGAGTTTTCTCGGTGCGGCCGGAAATGGGCTGGCCTTTTTGATGGCCCTCGTGGCGGCGCTATTAAGCAGGCGGTATCTGGAGGGCTCGTCATTTTTTATGTTGAGCACTTTGCCTTTGCGGTTGACCGTCACCTGTAGCACCACAGTGCCTTCCTGATTACGATCGATAGCCCGCTCAGGGTAAATCACGAAACCATACACTCGTTTTAGTAAATTAGATTTGTATAGGCTAAGCAATCCGTTTTCCCTGCTTCGCGGTTCAGTTGGCGCAGCGGCCTTGGCGGTCTGCTCTACTATGGTTTGTTCAGCGGGCGTATTTATAGCCTCTGTTTGTGATTCGGTTAATGAGGCTTGCGGTGAAGTTGTTGGCTGCGCATCGCGACTCGCAGTGTTCGCCGGAACGGTGACATCGGTAGCAGCTGTTGCGGCTGCGGGCACCGGTGCGTCCTTGGCACTAGCAGTGGTTTGTGATGCGTCAGGTGTAGCTACGATGTTCGTCTCTTGGTTTGCAGCAGGGGTCTGCGCTGATTCAGGCGCGGTGTTTTTCGGCGCAGCTTTATCTTGTGTTGTGACTTTTTCCGGTTGCTCCGCTTTTGGGGTTGACTGCGCCGCGTTGGTTTTAGTCCGGGCAGCGGCTGTGATGGCCGCCAGAGCAGCCGCCTGGCTGTTGCCTTCGCGCCAGGCCAAAATCGTTTTATTGCGACCGCTGACCGGAAGCAAAGCTTCGTAGCGCGCCATCAGTCCATTGCCGTTTTCACCCGTGGGTAAATTCAAGATGTTGTATTTGAATTCGGAAGACGGTGGCCGCGGTCCTACCCAGCAGCGCAGCAATAGTTGGAAGAACTGTAGTGGATCATTGCTAACAGACAACAATTGCACGCCGTCGACAGACAGCCGCGTGTGCTGCTTGACGCTATAGTCAATCGATATCTTGTCGCCGGGAATAAGCTTGCCCCGAATCGCGCTGGTAAACTGCCGTATTTCACGCGCAAATTTCGCCAGGTCCTGTTCGCTATTGTTGATGATTAGCGCTTGATTCCAGTGCTCGGAAAAACCTCTCGCCGACCATCGCTTAGCTAGCACGCGTAATTCCATGCGTTTATTCTGATCGGATTCGAGCAGCATTTGCTCGTTACTCGATCCTACCTCGGTGTAAACCGCTCCCATGTAAACGTCGTTACGTAGTTGGGCGTGCACCGCAAGACCATTCAGGCTCAAGTTATCTGCAGCGGGCTGCGCCGTGGCATGGTGTGCAGACACGATGTAAAACAAAAATAGTAGATTTAGTATTCGTATAGTCATAGCGCTTGTTTTGATGGGAATGCCCCTACCACGTCAGTGGTTATAGTGCCTGTGCTTTGCTACGCCCGCTGACCCATCTATGAGGTAGAAAAACCGGCGCAAAGATCTGCCTTAGTATTTTCAAGTGTAGAATAAATGGGCAAATCGGGGCGCATGCTTGCGCTGAATTAGGCATTTTCTTTTGGTATTGCGCATTTTGTACGCTTATTAAAATTTAAATTGTTTAATTTGTGATCAATTTCCGAGAACCACAACCAGAAAAGAAACATAATTAAGGTGCGGAATTATACGTTAACTTTTATTGATCTCCCCTATGTTGATACAAGATATTACTATTGAACAACGAGCAGAATACGAACGACTGATCGCTAGCGTTCCTTTCTATGCGGCGTTGCAAAATCAATCCAGCGCTCAGTGTGACTTGTTGTTGCAATGCTCCCGATTAGCCGAACTCGATGCCGATGAAATGATAATGCGCCATGGTGAGGTGGGGCACTGGTTGTATTTTCTGTTGGCCGGCAGAGTGCATGTTTATGGTCACGATCACCGCGACCAGCTGTTAAGCGTGCTTTCGGTTGGCGAAATGTTTGGCGAAATGGCGATGTTGACTGCCGCGCCGCGCAACGCAACCGTTAAGGCAGCTCCTCACACACAACGTGTCACATTACTGGCGACCGATTTTTCCGTGTTTGGCAAGCTCGCTAACTTCCATCCCATTACGCTGCCAACAAAGCTGCTTTTTTACCGCATGTTAGTGCAGCGGGCGCGCTGGCGTTTGGAGAAAAATAAAATGCTGCATCCCGAGCACCCATTTTTTCTGGCCTTGTCTGATCTGCCGCTGAGAACGGCACCGCTCGATAGCGTGGCTGAATTGCAACAGTTGCATGATGAGGCTTTGTCACTCACCACACTCTTAAGGCAGTGGAATGAACTTTGTGCCAACCAGCCGCAACCGCTTTCTGGCGCTGCTTGATATGATTATAACCGGCCACTGCTCCAGCTGCGTTGCCACGCAACCATGACCAGCTCGGAATACCAGGTCTTGCCGTAGCTGCCATTATAGCGCGCTAGTGCTTTCGCCAAATTACCTTTTTCTTTCTTTAAGTAAAACTGCAGAATATGGCAGCCATAGCGCAGATTGGTTTCTACGTCGGTTAGATTATCTACCGGGCGGCCAATTTCCTTTCTCCAAAACGGCATCACTTGCATGAGGCCTTGTGCTCCGGCGCTGGACACTGCGAAGCGGTCGAAGCGGCTTTCAATCTGAATAACGGCTAGCACAAGGTCGGGTTGCAAGTCAGCCTGGGTGGCCGCTTTGTGAATGGCTTGTAGCAGCTCAAAACGTTGTTGCGGGTCTTTCACATAGCGTTGCAAGCGCTCCGACATACCCAGCAACCACACTTCGGCATCAAAACGGTCTTTGAAGCTATCAGTTTGGTTGACCGTCGTCACCAGGTGCGCGCGAAGCTCCGGATCGACCTCAGTGGTTGACGCGACAGCGACGTTGCTGGCCCAGAACAAGGTCAGCAACGCACTAACGGCAAGCTGGCGAAACAATGCAATCGATTTGGTCAAGAACTTACCCGGGCTTTTTTGCGATCCGTGCCTTAAGTCTAGCTCGAAAAATCCACGTCTCGGTGATAAAGCGCTAGTTTTACTCTATTTTTTTAGTTTTTTGCATAGTGCATCGGCCGAGTCGGCCAGCGCCAGGTTTTCCGCAGCGCCGCTGCGTCGGCATTTATATTCCAATTCGTCGTTCTGCAAGCTGCGTTCGCCGATGACGACGCGATGAGGAATGCCAATGAGCTCCAGCTCGGCAAATTTTACCCCAGGGCGTTCCAGCCGGTCGTCGAGCAGCACATCAACACCGCGCTGCTTTAAATCAGCGTACAACTTTTCGCTTGCGGCGCGCACCGTTGCTGATTTATGCCCATTGAGGGGTACGATGACCAGACTGAACGGCGCTATGGCGTCCGGCCAGATAATGCCTTCATCATCATGGTTCTGTTCTATAGCCGCAGCCACCACGCGCGAAACGCCGATGCCATAACAGCCCATGGTCAGCGTTTGCTTTTTGCCCTTTTCGTTCAGTACTTCGGCGTGCATGGCAGAGCTGTATTTTTGGCCGAGATGAAAAAGCTGGCCGATCTCAATGCCTCTTTTCATGTGTAGAAGTCCCTTGCCGTCGGGGCTAAGGTCATTCTCCATCACATTACGAATATCCTCGCTGGTCGGTAGTGGGCAATCGCGATCCCAGTTTGCACCGGTATAGTGCTGACTCTCCTCATTGGCACCGCACACAAAATCTGCCAGGTGAGCGGCGGCGTGGTCGACAATAATTGGCATGTTTAAGCCTATGGGCCCCAGCGCGCCGATTGAGCACCCCAGTGATTTTTGAATAACTTCCGGGTCAGCAAATTGCAACGGGCTGGCGACAGCATCCAACTGCGCGGCCTTGATGGCATTGAGCTGGTGATCGCCGCGCAACACCAGCGCGACCAAATCGCTGTCTTCGCCTTCTACAATCAAGGTTTTTAAATGTTGCTGCGGCTCGATGTTGAGGAATGCCGCAACGTCGTCAATGGTCTTATGCTCCCCCGTGGCAACTTTGGTCAGTGCCTGGTTTGGCTCGGACCGTTCTCCAGTGGGCAGCAAGGCTTCCGCCTTCTCCAGATTGGCAGCGTAATCGCTGCTGTCGCTGAAGACGATAGTGTCTTCGCCCGAGTCTGCCAACACATGAAACTCGTGCGACTGCTGGCCACCTATACTGCCGGTGTCGGCCAATACGGGTCGATAGTCCAATTGCAGGCGGTCGAAAATCTTGCAGTAAGTGGTGTGCATCAACGCGTAAGTTTGTTGCAGTGACTCATCATCCAGGTGAAATGAATAGGCGTCTTTCATTAGAAATTCGCGGCCGCGCATCAGGCCGAAACGCGGACGAATCTCGTCGCGAAACTTGGTTTGAATCTGGTAAAAGTTGAGCGGCAGCTGCTTGTAGCTGTGAATCTCGTTCCTCACCAGGTCGGTTATCACCTCTTCGTGTGTAGGTCCAAGGCAAAAATCGCGGTCGTGACGATCATGAATACGCAGCAACTCCTTGCCGTACTCATCCCAGCGCTGCGATTCCTGCCACAGTTCGGCCGGTTGCACCACCGGCATCAGCACTTCCTGGGCGCCGGAGTTGTCCATCTCTTCGCGCACGATGCGCTCGACTTTGCGTAACACCCGTAAGCCCAGCGGCAACCAGTTGTACAGTCCGCTAGCCAGTTTACGGATCATACCGGCACGCAGCATCAGCCGGTGGCTGATAACTTCTGCGTCGGCGGGTTCTTCTTTAAGTGTCGAAATTAAAAATTGGGTAGCGCGCATAGTAGTTAATTAAAAAGAGTTAGAAATGAATGGCACTTATAGGCATACATATTGTGCCATGCTCCTCGCCACACGAGAGATTGGGGTTATTTTTTCGTCGCGGATTAACACCTATCGGGTTAGAAACAAGAAGGGCTGCAATAGCAGCCCTTCATTGTAAAGCTATAAGAGCTGGCTTACTGCGCCATTTCCTTCAGCTTTTTTAATGCCAGTACTTTAACTGTAGTGCTGGCAGGCTTCGCAGCAACATCCATCGTCTCGCCCGGGCGGAACGGATTAGGAACGTTTTTGCGTGCCTTGCGTGCGGGTTTCTTGACAGTTTTGATTTTCAGCAAACCAGGCAGCGTGAATTCACCGACTGCTCGCTTCTTGATGTGGCCTTCGATGATATCTGAAAGCTCATCAAGCACTGAATTCACCTGACCACGCGACAACTGTGTGGATTCGGCGATTTCGCTAACGATTTGCGTCTTGGTGTAACGTTCTCTCACTGCCGAGCGAGCGGCTTTTTTTGGCGCAGCCTTTTTGGCTACCTTTCTCTTTGCAGCGGCTTTTTTCTTCGGTGCAGCTTTTTTAGCTTTCGCTTTACTGGTTTTTCTTGCGACTTTGCGAGCGGCCATGGGCGTTCCTTTTAGATTGAATCGTTGAACAAGAGTTGGTTTGTTACCCGAAAAACGCCTTTATTTACAGCCTCAAAAGCGATCACCCCTCGGGCGAGGCTATATATATAGTATTAAAAGCGCAGCGGCAATACCTTTTTGTAAAAAAGCCCTTGTTTTTAGTGTTTTTGCGTCATATGCACTGAGTTTTGCGCCGCCAGACAGATTTGTCGAACAGGTGCATCAGGTTTTCCTGCATTCTTGTAATTACAGTATAATGCCGCGCGCCCACAGTTTAGCGGGCCAAGGTTTGTCATTCCGTTAGCCGGAAGTAAAGTGAAGAGAGCTACAATGCCAATTTATGAATATCAATGCACGGACTGCGGACATGCATTGGAGATGTTGCAAAAGATCAACGACCCTCCGGCGACTACTTGCCCGGCGTGTGATAAAGATGCGCTCAAAAAACGCGTTTCTGCCGCTGCGTTTCGCCTGAAAGGTGGCGGCTGGTACGAGACCGACTTTAAAAGTGGCGACAAGAAGAAAAACCTGGCCGGTGAGCAGTCCAAAGACAAGGGCGACACAAAAAAATCGGCGGAAAAAAGTGGCGATAGCGCCAAAAAAACCGACGCAGCGACTCCCGCCGCCAGTAAATCGACTAACAAGAGTGAATCAAAGAGCTGAGGCACGTCTCGCAGCTAAAGGAATCCATCATGCGCAGCCATTATTGCGGCAATCTTCGCCCCGAACACAACGACCAGGACGTGACACTCTGCGGTTGGGTGCACCGGCGGCGTGATCACGGTGGCGTTATCTTTCTGGATATGCGCGACGTGCAAGGTATTGTGCAGGTGGTATTCGACCCTGATACCGGCGAGCATTTCCAGCGCGCCGACCAGGTGCGTAGTGAATATGTACTGTGTATTAAGGGGCGGGTACGGCAGCGCACCGAAGCGACCGTTAATAGCGAGATGGCTACCGGTGCCATCGAGGTGTTGGGCAAGGAACTGACGATATTGAATAGCGCCGAGACGCCGCCGTTCCAGCTCGATGAACACATCAGCGTTGGCGAAGAAGCACGGTTACGACATCGCTATGTCGATCTGCGGCGGCCGGAAATGCTTGAACGCTTAAAATTGCGCTCGGAGATTACTACCTTTATCCGTAACTATCTCGCGCAGAATGCTTTTCATGACGTAGAAACGCCAATTCTGACCCGCGCCACACCCGAGGGTGCGCGCGATTATTTGGTACCCAGCCGGGTGCACGCCGGGCAATTTTACGCGCTACCGCAATCACCTCAGCTATTCAAGCAGCTATTAATGGTGTCAGGGTTGGAC
>JBPCXM010000304.1:0-10024 GCA_051008535.1 Pseudomonadales bacterium
GGACCTCATTGTTGGCGTATGCATTGATAAACAGAAAGCGCTCGTCGCTGGAAATCTCCAGGCCGTTAGGCACGCTACCCGCCGTCTCAGGTAGAACGCGCAAGCCGTCGTTGACATCCCAGCGCCACACTTCGCCGGTGTTTATACCAAGCATGACTTTTGCAAGATAGAACGACTCCCGTTTGGCGTGCATTTTGGTGAAAATTACGCTGCCATCGGCCAATCCGACCACGTCGTTCGTCATGGCATCTTCGGGGGCAATTGCACAGCCGCGCCACTGTAAGTGACTTGTGCGCCCACTACCTAGCAACTCAAACATTTCAACCGCTTCGCGTGCACCGTGGTTAATCACCAGGTAACGCCAGCGACCATCGGCTAATTGGTGCAGATGGGTGCCGTGCGGGCTGAACTTGCTGCCCGGCGGAGTAGCGCAAGCGGCATCACCCCACAATTCGGTATGCGACGCCGGTTCCTGATTTGGGAACAGTATCCTGGTGGACTCTGTGTCAGTATCGAATAGACCGATACTGCCGGGGTGATCGCCCATATTGCCGAATTGGCTTAATAGAATATGGCGCTGGTCAGGCAACACCGCCAAATCTTCAGGCGC
Organism: Pseudomonadales bacterium; assembly: GCA_051008535.1. GTDB lineage: Bacteria > Pseudomonadota > Gammaproteobacteria > Pseudomonadales > JAUIET01 > JBBKXJ01. The sequence continues at coordinate 611 of JBPCXM010000304.1, forward strand.
TTGCAGGCCGCAAACAGGTTTAAGATCACCCCTGGCCTCGCAATCGCTGACGAGGAATTGTGCCGGGTCGGAGCAAGCGGCAAGTAAAAGGCAGGAAATAAAGAGTAGGTTCCAGGTAAGTCGAAAGTGAACGAAGTGTCTCCTAGCTGCGAATGCCCGGTTAATCATCCGCGATCTCGCCATCAATCAGCAGCCCCTCGCGCGGCTCTTTTGGTCTGCCAATAGGAGAGCGGTGAACCGCCAGCCAGGCTTCAAATTTTTTCAGTTCATCGCCCAGTGAATTAATGGTCCAACCAAACAAGGCAATATCGTCGATATAGCCGAAACCCAGCAGTATATCTGGAATCAGATCGGCGGGGATCACAAAGTACAACAGCGCCGCGATCACCAGCAGTATCGACTTGGCCGATACATCACGATATTCGCCGAGCCGGTAATATTTAATCAAATCCAACAACAACGCCACTTGATGCCCAATTTTGCGCAGCGCATGCTGCTTGTCCTCGGCTTTCGCTTGGGCCTTGCCTAGCAGGCCATCGAGTTTGCCAGGGTCGTCCATAAAATTCTTGGCACGACCCAATGCTTCTTTATAAACCCGACTGCGCCGTGTTCTGTCGCCTATTGCCATGACAAAATCTCGCTTCTAATCTCTGCTACTCACTTGCTTGTGCTTTCTCGTGTAGTTCCCTAACGATGGGAACGACAAAATTGTCCATGCGCTGCTCCCCTTTCGCCACCATACGTGCGAACACACGCTCCATGATAATGGCGTAGCGCACTACGGCAAATAGTTCGTAAAACGGCAGATCATCCAGCGAGTAATTCGTTAGTTTCCGCCAGTGTTGCAGCGTTTCTTCGCGTTCAGGGAACCCCTCAAGACGGGGAATCCCCAGGCTGGTGCTGAGACAATAGTCCATCCAGACCCACCACGCCAGATCGAGCAAAGGGTTGCACAAAGTCGCCATTTCCCAATCGAGCACAGCAACACATTGGAAGTCGCGAAATATTATATTGGCCGGCCGCGCATCACCCCAACACAGCCGTACATTGCTATCGCCCGGCATATTGGCCCGGCACCAACTGAGGGCCTGCAATATAGCGGGATCGCAATCGACCTTGACCTCGTCGTTCACCAAATCTTCATACATTTTTATTTGTTGTTCGACAAAGGAATCGCCGCGTTCCGGGTGCGAGAGGTCAGGCAATTCGACACTGTCTAAACTTAGGCAATGAATACCCGCCATGCCTTCGACGCCACTCCACCATAGTCGCGCGCGTTGCTCGGGCTCAACTTCGGTCAGCCAGCCCGCCATATGCATGGGTGGATTGTCGGAGGGAATCTGGCCGGCCACGAAATGCATGACGTAAAATGGTCCACCAACAACGCTACTGTCACCTTCATAGCCCAATAGCGGCGGCACTGCAACACCGGTGGCAGCCAGCGCACTGAGCATTTGATACTGCAACTCAAGGTTATAGTCGTCGAAAACTTTGGTACCTTCGGGCAATAGGCGTACTACGAATTTATCCTGCGCGCGCTCGCCGGATTCGTTCCAGTTCACATCAACCACCAGCGTCACGTTCGATTCGCCAGTGTTTTCAGGGAAATTAAAGGCTTCTACGACAAGATCATCGCGTTGCGGCAGCTTCTGCTTAAACCAGTCGGTCAGCTTATGCTGTACATTGTCGAGGTCGGTGATCGCATGTTTCGCCATATTGATTGCCTTTCGCCACGTGCTAAAACACGGCAAGCTGGCTTTATTCTAGCATTGCTAAGCGGCGCGTATGTTCGAGCAGGAATTACAGATCGGAAAACGAGCCATGCCGCCCCTTGCCGCGGGTAAATGCGGTTGCGCCTGTGACGGTTTCGTTCGAAGCGATGACCTCCGAGCCACGGTGGAATTCATTGACAATGGCATCATCCCAATCGAGATCCCATTGCTCGTAAGCGCTCAAACGATCATTTCGGAGACACGTTTGTGGGAACCTGCAAATTTCACGGGCTAACGCTTGCGCCGCCTGCAACGCCGTGCCGTCTTTGACCACGCGATTGACCAAGCCCATCGCCAGCGCTTCGTCGGCAGCAACCGGCCGACCCGTCAATATAAGGTCCATTGCGCGGCTATGGCCGATCAGGCGTGGCAAGCGGATGGTGCCACCATCTACTAGTGGAACACCCCAACGGCGGCAAAACACACCGAGTACCGCGCTTTCCTCCGCCACTCGCATATCGCAGAACAACGCTAACTCCAGTCCTCCCGCCACCGCATGGCCCGATATTGCCGCAACTACCGGTTTTCTTAGCAACAATCTCGATGGTCCCATGGGACCGTCGCCGGTTTCTGAAAAATCGTGCGCCGCTCCAGACCCGGCCACTGCTTTGAGATCCGCTCCGGCGCAGAAGCAGCCGTCGGCGCCGCTGAGTACGGCGACATCGGAGTTGTCATCGGTATCAAAAGCTTTTAGGGCAGCGCTAAGTTCATGCGCGGTGGGACCATCAACAGCATTTTTAACTGCCGGTCGATTGATGGTAATCGTTGTGACGCGGGCATCTTGTTCGATAACAATATTCATGAAATTTATCTCTAGTTGCAAGTCAGGCAGGCGTTAAAACGATAAGTGGAATCTCGCGTTTAGTATTCTCCTGATATCCTTTCCAGTGCGCATTGTACGCATGCGCCAGCGGTAGCAAGCGCGATCGCTGCTCGTCTTCGGCAATATTCGCTTGCACCGGTATTTTCTTGCGCCCAATTTCTATTGTCGCGTTGGGCTCAGCCTGCAAATTCAGTAGCCACGCCGGTGGATTTTCGCGACCGCCGTTGGAGCCGTAAATAACACACTGTTCATCGTGCGCCATATAAACCAATGGCGTGGTTCGTTGTTGTCCGCTTTTTCTGCCCAAGGTGGTGAGCAATAGAATTTTGCGCCCGGAGCCTACACTGCCGAGTATTAGTCCGCCGCTGATGCGGTACAGCCAGGTGTGGAATTTACCAAAATTCTGGTAATTGCTCATATTCCGCTGTTTATGCTCTTTTTAAAGGGTTTGTTTGTGCTTTGTACACTGCTTAGCACGTGTAGCATACATTAAGATACCAATACCGATCAGGAGAATACAACCGAGGTTAGAGAATGAAAACGTCTATTGCTGTGCTTTCTTTATTTATGGCTGTTGGCCACGCCGTGGCGTGGGCGGAAGGGCTAGCTATTACGCCCGGCATGTGGGAAACGACCACAACGACAGAAAACAGCGTTACCGGTAATCGTACCGACACGCGCAAAGATTGCGTTAAGGAATCAGTACTCGACCCCAGTTCGCAAATGCAGGGTATGCCGAAAGACCAATGCCAGGTGAAAACGAAAGTCGACGGCAACACGATAAACTACGATATGGTCTGCACCCCGCCACAGGGGGTCAAAATGAATTTTACCGGCAGCGTGACGGTCGACGGCGACCGTATGCAAGGCAGTATGCAAATGGAGGGCGCTATGGCCGGCCAGGCCATGACGATGAGCATGAAATCAACCGGCAAGCGCCTGGGGGATTGTTAACGCATTAGTCGATCAAAGTTGCGGTATTTGTTGCAAGTCAATCGGCAGCTCGCTGCGACCATAGCGTTGTGCGCGATCAGAGAGCGTTTTTTCCGCCTCTTCAACGCCGATCATAATAATAAAACGTTGCTCGCGTACGCCCTCCAATGCAAATTGCGCCAGTTCGTCAAGATCTTGAAAGTGCATCTCATGCCCTGCTGCTGCAGCCGCCGCCTTGAAATCCTCAACGCTGGGCACCGGGTCGTAAGGTTTTTCACGCGCCAGGTCGGCCGGGCGGTTCCGATCGGTGGTCCAGATGCCAGTGGCCAATACACCTCCCGACGGATAAAAAAGCGATGCACATAGGTTGGTACCTTCGGTTTCCAATTGCGCTCCGAGGCACTCGGTGATGATGGATACTGCCGCTTTACTCGATGCGTAAACGGACTGGTAGGGCAAGGGAGAGATACCGCCGTCGCCACTAGAAGTGTTGACCACATGGCCCTCTTCGCCTGCGGCGATCATGCGCGGCACAAACGCCTGAATACCGTGAATTACGCCCATCACGTTCACACCGTGTACCCACTTCCAATCGTTAACCGTGGTTTCCCAGACATTAGCCGACGGCGCCGCGACTCCGGCGTTGTTAAAGAGTAAATGACAGGCGCCATGCTTGTCGTATACCTGATCAGCTAGGGCATTTACAGACTCGGCGCTGGATACATCTGTTACGACACCCGTGACGTCACCACCACTGGCACCCAGTTCAGCCACGGCTTTGTCCAACGCGGCTTGTTCCACATCGCCAATCACTACTTTAGCGCCTGCGCCTAGCAGAGCGCGCACCAAAGCCATGCCAACACCGCTAGCGCCACCGGTTACCACCGCTACTTTACCGTTGAAATCTTTCATCTGTCTTTTACTCCGCTGTTGGTTTATTCGCATCCGAGCGCTTGTGAATTCCACCCGTGGGTCTGATAAACAAACCCTCACAACTCGCCGTGAGGGCTTCGTTGGCACGCATCTCAGCGCGCATAATAGTTTTACGACCATCGACCCGCATTAGCCAGGCTTCAAGTTGTAATTTGATATTGAGGGGCGTGGGTTTGTGGTAACGCGTGGTGAGGGTGCCCGTCATGCCCGGTTGCTTGCCAAGCATTTGCGCCATGCCCATAAACTGGTCGAACACGGCCGCGACGAAACCACCATGTACGCTGCCGGGCGGACCCTCGTAGGCCCAACCCATTTGCACCGATCCATAAGCCCTTTGCCCCTCGAACCACATATTGATTGGTGGCGCGAGCGGATTACTAAAGCCACCCAAGGGATTTGTTTCATGCATTATCTCGCCGAAGCTGCCGTGTCCGCCGCTCTCAACCAACGCGCGGCGACCAAAGTGACGTGGTTGTTCGCTAAAGGTGTTCGCGGTGTCCTCTAGCTTGCCCGCTATGGTGTGCAACTCGTCCGTCGTAGGGGTGCTGGTGACAAGAAGTTCGATCAATTCCTTTAGCGCATTCGACACGCGGCGTTTCGCGCCCCACTCTTCGCTGATAGCCGGAGAAATCTCTTCGGAGGCAAACGGATTGTAATCTTGTTCGCTCATTGAGCCGACTTTACATCTTGCCCAACAATGCGCCGCCAGTCGGCACACCAACACCCGACGTTACCAGGGCATGATTAATGTCTTTGTTAGGCTGGTTTACCGAGGTCCCACGCACCAGGCGGGTCGCTTCAACGATGCCGTTCACGCCGTGGATATACGCTTCGCCGATTTGACCGCCGTGCGTATTAGTCGGCAGGCGGCCATCGAGACGAATGTCGCCGTTCAACACAAAGTCCGCCGCTTCGCCTGGCTTGCAGAAACCCCACGACTCCAGCTGCCACAACACGATGGGAGAAAACGCGTCGTAAATGACAGCAGCATCGATATCGTCAGCCGTCAAGCCTGCTTGTTCGTAAGCCTGGCCGGCGGCGATATCCATTTCCGGAATGGCGGCAATCTCTTCGCGGTAGAAGCTGGTCATTTGCTCCTGTTCCTGCGCAGCGCATTGGCCGACGCCCTTGATCAGCACGCCGGGTTGCTGCAGGTCTTTGGCGCGTTCGGCCGTGGTAATGATCACCGCCGATCCACCGTCGCTTTCCTGGCAGCAGTCGTACAGCTTGAGCGGGCTGACGATACGCTTGCAGTTGTCATATTCTTCGCGGTCAAAGGTTTCGCCGTAAAAGAATGCGGCGGGATTGGTAGACGCGTGATTGCGCATAGTCCAGGCCACTTCGAATAGGGCATCCTCGGTGCAGCTGGTAATATGCATATAGCGTTGGGTAAACATCGCCACCCACGACGCAGGTGTTAGCAAACCGAAGGGCATGTAGTAGCCCCAATGCATGGCATCGGGGGTGATTATGTCGCCGGATACGCCACCGCTGAAGCGATGCCCCGAGCGACCGTTCAATGCGCGGTAGCAGACCACGGTTTCCGCCATGCCGGTCGCGACGGCCATTACCGCCTGATGCATCAACCCGGTCGCCGCACCGCCGCCGTAGGGGGTGCGGCCATAGAAGGTCAGATCGTTACACCCCAGCGCGCGAGCCAGCTCGATTTCGTCAGTTGTGTCCATGGTGAACGTACACATGCCGTCCACATCTTTCGGGCTCAGGCCGGCGTCGTCCAGCGCGGCTTTGACCGCCTCGGCTGCGAGCTGTAATTCTGATCGACCGGAATTTTTAGAAAACTCGGTATTACCAATACCGACGATTGCCGCCTTGTCTTTTACGTTTGCAACCATCTCAGTGTTCTCCCGGCAGTGCTACGCGCACAGTGGCCTGTAGGTGCATGCCCCAATGATTTTTACCTAACACTTCTACTTCAACGCAACCGTCGTCTTTACTTTTGACCTCGCCGCTCATCGCCATTTTGAAACCGGGGTGATTGGGAGCACCCAGCTTCACATCTACCGCTTTGGTCGTGCTGTCGGGGCCAGCCCAGCGGCTGACGTAAGCGCCGATTAGGCCGTTGCTGGTAAGGATATTCATAAAGATATCCTGCATACCCTGCTCCTGCGCGGCGGCTTTGTTGTGATGCACAGGGGTAAAGTCGCGCGATGCGATCGCACCTCCAGCGATCAGGCCGGCGGTGATTTCAATGTTTTCAATGGGCAGCTTGTCGCCGACCGCCACTTCGTTATAAGCCAACGTATTGGATGTGGTCATTTCAGTCTCTCAATGCAATATGCGTAATGTGTCATGCCGGGTAAAATTGTGGCAACATGGTTGCCTCATCAACTTGCTCTACCTTGCCCTTAACCTTCATGCCGATGCGCACGTCAGAGGGATCACAACCGACAATATTGGCCACCAGGCGCGTACCCTCGGTCAAACTGACAACTACACACACGAGTGGGTACTGATAGCCCGGAAATTCGGGGTAATGCAGCTGGCAAAAGCTGAACACTTCGCCCTCCAATTTGGATTCAATGGAGTCCCACTCAATGGACTGGCACTCGCCGCACATCGGCCGTGGCGGATGGCGCAGTGTTTGGCAGCTCTTGCAGCGCTGGATCAGCACCTTGCCGCCGTCGATCGCATCCCACCACCATTTGTTGTCATGGCCGCGCGGCGACGCGATGCGGGTCGGCGCCTTGGGCGCTTCGTCCTGCCCGCCACTGGCGGCGGCCTGGGTTTGCTCATTGGGCTTGAACTTCAACACCCGGAACACCATGTCACCGACTTTTTCGCCGTCTTGATCGGTGAATTCGGTTTTGGTCTCGATAAAATAGCCGATGCCTAAAGAGGTGGCCTTCTCTTCCGAGATAGTATCGATCACTGTGTGGTGGGTGATTTGATCGCCGGGTCGGAGGTCGCGGTAGTAATTCTGATTACAGTTAGTGCCAACGACCGAGCTGTAGCCGTGCGCGTCGAAGACCGCATGCAACTGCTTTTGCTCGTCAAGATCGGCCGCATCGCGCTCCAGCGCCATGGGATAGCCTTCCATGTTCCAGACCTGCAACATCACCGGCGGCGCCACGATGCCGCCCTTACTGGAATTTTTGGCTAACTCGGCGTCGGTGTGGACCGGATTGTCATCACCCATCACCTCGCACCAGTGGCGAATCATAGCCATATTGACATCGTCTTTGCCGCGCTCGGGTGGCCCCATTTCGCGGCCAACAAAAGCGTGAATCTTTTCTTCAAACGCTTGTTTTTCATCAGGCGTCATAAGCTGTTTTCCTATGGTTTTCTGGCAGGTTGCTGCAAATAGTTGATGTGCCGAAGCTATTGCGTACGTATGGACAATGTATTTCGAACGCCGGCACGTATCAGTTTGTTGAAATTGGTTTCAATTTCAATATTAAACTCGAAAATGCTTACATATTCAATAGCGTTGGCTGCAATAGCGGCAACATAAACGAACTGTAAGTTGCTGTGTTTACGAACAAAGCGTCAGCTGTTGTGCCACGGGCAGTTAGCCGAACCTAGTTTATACTGCGCTTCTTTTTCGTGCTAATGGAGGACAAAATCGAATGTCCAGAAAAGTCGCTTTTATCACCGGCGCCAGTCGCGGCATCGGCAAGGCAGCCGCCCTTGCACTCGCTAGCAAGGGTTACGACATCGTTATCACCGCACGCACCATGGAGGAAGGCGAGCAACACGAGCACGGCGCCGAGAGCTCCAACGTGCGAGCCATATCCGGCAGCCTGACGACTACTGCCAAAGAAATTGAAGCCCTCGGTCAGCAAGCGCTACCGATCCGCCTCGACCTTCTGGATACCGATTCCATCCATCGCGCAGTTGACCAAACGCTTGATCAATGGGGTCATATTGACCTATTGCTGAATAACGGGATTTACCAGGGCCCGGGTACCATGAACTTCGCGCTTGATATTAATCAGGTCGATATCCAAAAACTATATCAGGGCAATGTATTCTCGCAGTTGTTATTGGTGCAACGTTGCTTGCCAGCAATGCTAGAACGCAACAGAGGTTGCATTATCAATATGGTGTCGGAGTCAGGCATGATCGACCCACCGGCACCCTCCGGTAAAGGTGGCTGGGGTTTCGCTTATTCTTCTTCAAAGGCGGCGCTGATTCGCATGGTTGGCGTGCTGCGCGCAGAGCACAAAAGTAGTAGCGTTAGATTTCACAATGTCGAACCTGGTTTTATTGTCACGGAGATGCTGCGCGAGCAGGGCATGGTGGATGAGTTCGCTGCAAAGTACGGTGGTGCACCTCCCGAGGTGCCAGCTGCGGTCGTCGCCTGGTTAGCGACCGAATCTGAAGCGCGGGAATTTCACGGTGAAACCTTATTCGCGCAACGGCATTGCCGGAAATTGAATCTGGTGCCAGAATGGCAACCGAAGCGTTAAGTTATCGCCCTGCCTTCTTGTGCTCATACATCAATGAGTCCCCTTCGGCTAGCAATGCTTCAACGGTAGCATGCTTATCGGGACTAAATTCAACAACACCATACGAGAACGCAATATCGTAACCGCGATTTGCTTCCATATTGTATTTGTCCAACGATTGCTGAAACCTCGCCATAATATCTGCGGTAAGATCCTTCGATGCATTGGTAAGCAATACGACGAACTCGTCGCCGCCCAGGCGCGCGAACAAGTCCGAATCCCTGAAAACGCTTTTTATCTGGTCGGCAAACGCAATTAAGACCGAATCTCCTTCAGCGTGCCCGAACTCGTCATTGACTGCTTTGAATTTGTTGAGATCGATAAAAACCAGCGACGCCGGCAGCGCCTGCCGAATACAGAGGTTCAGGCTATGCTGACCGAGCATCATAAAGCCTCGCCTGTTTGATACCCCGGTGAGCTCGTCCAGAGTTGCCAGCTGTACAGCCGCTAACTCGCGCTCTGCCATCGAGGCGAGGTCTTGCAA
>JBPCXM010000305.1:0-6588 GCA_051008535.1 Pseudomonadales bacterium
AACAAATCGAGCATTTCTATACGCATTACAAAGATCTGGAAGAGGGCAAGTGGGTGAAGCTTCGCGGCTGGCGCGATAAAGAAGCCGCCCGGGAAGCTATTCTGAAATCCGTGGAAAACTATAAAAAGTAAAGCGCAATAAACCAGAAGCGGAGAATTACGCCGCGTAAGTCTATTGCATAAGAACCGGCACGCAAAACCAACGATGATATTATTGGAAGGAACAACCGTCGTTCTCATTCAAAATTGTATACCGATGGCGGCGACATAATCCGCGCAATGGAAGCAAAAAAACAATCGGAGTAATTGCATGAAGCTGGAACGCGTGGTATTCGGTTTTTTTATCGTGCTTGCCCTGGCGTTGAACGTCGTTTTCGTGAGCGGCAACATCGAAAATCCTGATCATCACAGCGTCTGGGTGTTAACGATCGCTATCATCGTTAGCCTGTTTGCTACCGGCCTGAAACTCGGCGACCGTACCCAGGTGGGATCCATATTGCTTGCCACCAGCCTGGTCGCCGATTTGCTGCTGATCACCTCGCGGGTGGTCTGGATCGTCTTAGTGGACGACACGGACGTGCCTGGACCCAATGATATGGTGGCGATCGTGTCGTGGGCCCGCGGCGCCCTGGTGGCCAACATAATTTCCGTCATCGTACTGGTATCCGACGCGCTGATGTCGCGCCGCTAGCTCTGGCAAATGGCAAAGACTTCGGATCTTGATCGCGTTACCGCCGTCGTACTGCGGTTTACCCGCGGTCCAATATTGGTTCTGGTTGCGGTGTACGCCGTTGGCATCATCGGCATGGCGCTAATGCCCGGGCAGGACGCCGATGGCAATCCACAGAAAATGAGCCTGTTCCACGCGTTTTACTTTTTCACCTATACCGCTACTACCACCGGCTTCGGTGAAATACCACAGGATTTCACTGGCGAGCAGCGGCTTTGGACCATCGTCTGCCTGTATATGGGTGTTGTAGCCTGGCTGTATGCCATCGGTTCTATCATTAAGCTGGCCCAGAACCCCTATTTTGTTAACGCTGTCGCGGAGCGGCGCTTCGCTCGCAGTGTACGCAACATATGGTCGCCGTTCTACGTCGTCTGCGGGTTCGGCGACACCGGCTCGTTGCTGACTCGTGGGTTTAGTGACCATGGGTTGATGGCGGTGGTTATCGATGCCGACGAAGAGCGCATTAAAGCGCTGGCGCTACGCGATTATAGAGACAGGATACCCGGACTATGCGCAGACGCCAGCGTGCCGAAACATCTGGTGGATGCGGGTATCACGCTACCGAATTGTCGGGGTATCGTCGCCCTGTCACCGGATGAGGATCTTAACCTGAAGATTGCAGTGATGGCGCGATTCTTAAACCCCGCTGCCCAGATCATCTGCCGCTCGACGTTGCCCCGCCATCAGAAGCATCTGGAGACCATGCAGGGTGTCACAGTGATCAACCCATTCGAATTGTTTGCCACGCAACTTGGGCTTGCGGCGAGCGCACCGCAACTCTTCAACTTGAGCGAATGGTTCGTTGGCGCGCACGACACAACACTGGGTAAATCGCGACATATACGCCAGGGACACTGGGTGCTGTGCGGCTACGGTCGTATGGGATCGTGTATACAACGAGAATTCGCGAGCCAGAAGATCGCCACCACCGTGATTGATCCAGAAGTCGAGGAGGTCGTCGAGGCTCAACAAACTATTTGCGGTCACGCGGATGCGGAGACGCTTGCGGCCGCAGGGATCGACGAAGCGGCCGGTCTGGTCGCAGGCACTAACAGCGACACCAACAACCTGGATATTTTGCTTAGCGCGCGGCGGTTTACCTCCGACGCGTTTGTGATAGTCCGCCAGAACCAGCACGAGAATGAGCTGGCGTTCAATGCCGCCTCCGTCGACCTGATTATGCAGGCGAGTCTGGTAACGGCGCGTAACATCCTGCTGCGTCTGATTGCCCCGGCGATGCAATCAGTCATCGATTATCTTAAGGTAGCAGATCCAGAAGTGACTGCCGAGCTAGTACATCGGCTTCAGCGGAGCTTCGGTGAGGAAGAACCACAACTGTTGAGCATTACCTTAGGGAAACACACTCCGGCTATAGCGCAAGTGAATGAGAATAGTCTGCAACCTCGCATTGCGGACATTATTCGCGATCCGTCCGAGCGTACCCGAGAGTTGTTGTGCGTGCCCCTTGCACTTACCCGCGGCACGGAGACCGCGGTACTACCCGCGTCCACGGAAATGGTTCAACAAGACGATTCTTTGTTGTTTTGTGCTTCAGACGGTGACGCGCGGCGCGTTCTCGCCTGTCTCGAGAATCCGCAACGACTTACCTATCTGATCACAGGCTATGAGGAACCTACTGGGCATTTCTTCAAATGGCTGACGCAGCGGGTACCGGGCATCGAGCAATTCACAAGGCGCTTCGAAGGCTGACTGTACGAAGCTGGAAAGCCAGTGGAAACTAGTATTCAACAACGCGCATATGGCATCGAACGGCACCACGAGGCCAAAATTATCGCTCAGTCACATTGCGCTATAATCGCTGCCACCGATTTGCCGCTTAAGACCTAAACTGAAAATCCATTTGGGGGTGAGACATGTCGAATGAAGGCTACCACGAGCCGATCAATGAGTTATCGGAAGACACGCGCGATATGCATCGTGCAATTACCTCGTTAATGGAGGAGCTGGAAGCCGTCGACTGGTATAACCAACGGGTCGACGCCTGCAAAGACGACGATTTGCGTGCCATTCTGGCTCACAATCGCGATGAAGAAAAAGAACACGCAGCGATGGTGTTAGAGTGGATTCGCCGTAAAGATCCAACTTTCAGCAATGAACTTAAGGACTTCTTGTTTACTGACAAACCTATCGCCCATAAATGATAGGCTGCAAAGAAACTACCTTGTACCTTTATACTGCTAGCACCGCCTTGTCGTGCAGCAATTCACATAGAGAGTTGTACGGCACGGCGGGACTAAAATAGTAACCCTGCAATTGATCGCAGTTGTTGTGTTGCAGAAAGTGCACCTGCTCTAGCGCGTCGGCGCCCTCGGCAATCACCGTCAGTTCCATGCTTCTGGCCAGATTTATCATCGCCTTGACAATGCGCGCATCGGCGTCGCTTTTTTGCAGATTTTGCACCAAACTTTGATCGATTTTCACCGCCGCGATCGGCAGCCGCTGCAATTGCGGGAAAGACGAGTAACCGCTGCCAAAATTGTCCAACAAGAACACTGGTCCCAGCTTGTTTACAGCGCGCATGCTAGCACTCAATTGCTTGACCTGTACCATCAACGCCGATTCATTCAGCTCAAATTCCAGCCGCCCAGCATCAATCCCGGCGTGCTCAATCATGCGCTGCAACTCGGTGAGGAAGTTGCCATCCTGTAGTGACTTCACCGACAGATTCATCGCAATCTTCAATGCCGAACCGCCTAGCCCATCGAGCGCGTTTAACACCCGGCAGGATTCGTGAATCACCCAGTAGTCGAGTCGGGTGATTAAACTGGTGTTGCTTGCTATGGCCAGAAAATCTTTCGGCTGCAACAAGCCACGCGTCGGATGTTGCCAGCGCAGCAGACTTTCCACACCGATGATCTTGAGGCTGCGCAAATCTACCCGTGGTTGAAAGTACAGTTGCAATTGGTTCGCTTGCAGCGCCGCCCCTAGCTCGTCTTCTATGTTTTGCTGATTGACCGCCTCGGCGTTCATTTTGTCGGTATAGAAGCGGTAGGCACTGCCACGCACGCGCTTGGCCTGGTACATGGCCATGTCGGCGTTCTTGAGCAAGATGTCAACCGTTTTGCCAGCTTCTGGGTACTGCGCGATACCGATACTGCAACCGAGCAGAATTTGGTTACCCGCAATGGGAAACGGTCGGGCGATAGTCTGTACAATCTTCTTGGCAACGTTGACGATGTCGGCAATGGAGTGAACGTCTTCTAGCACGACGGTAAATTCGTCGCCACCGAGACGCGCGACACTATCGGTTCGGCGCATGCAGGCCGACAGCCGCTGAGCAATGATGGCGATCAAGCGGTCGCCGGCTGCGTGGCCATAGGTATCGTTGACGTTTTTGAAGCCGTCGAAATCGAGAAATAATAGCGCAACGGCATGACTGCCTCGCTCGGCGCGCTGGATTGCACGTTCCAAACGGTCGCGGAATAACACCCGATTCGGCACTCCACTGAGGGCATCATAATGTGCCAGTTTCGCCAGTTTTAGCTCGCCTTCCTTGCGGTCCAGCGCATAGCGAATAGCTCGTTCCAATACGTAGGTATCGATCTGGCCTTTGATTAGGTAGTCTGCAGCGCCGGCCTTGATGGCGGCCTGATCAAGCTCGATGTCCATCTGATCGGTCATCACGATAATAGGCGCCTTGCACCCTTGATGCTTGGCGCTGGCCAACAGGCGTTGACCGGCTTCGGGGGAGTAGTCGAGCAGAATGATATCGTGCAACTGACTGAGCATGGCCTCCATCGCATGGCTCATGTCGCTGCACCAGGTTAACTGATAACGCCGCGTGCTGATCGCCGCCAGAATATGACTTAAGCGCGCATACTCTTTTTGCGCCTCATTGATGAGTAGAATTCGAATTTGCGAATCAGCCGCGGAGAGCTTTATTTCGCTGTTCTGTTGCAATACCGAAGGCATACAAAACTATCTTACATTTAGGCCAACTTTGCAATCGGCAACGCACTATCTTATCGATTGATTTTTTCATTTTTCACCGCGGCGGCTGTTGTTACAATGCTCTCCTTTTTTTGCTGGCCTAGATGACTCGCCCTAACGCACCACAACGAGAAGCGATACGTTATATCGATGGCCCCCTATTGGTGCTGGCCGGTGCCGGCAGCGGTAAAACGCGCGTTATTATCGAAAAAATCGCTTACCTGATTCAGCACTGCGGTCATCCCGCCAAACGCGTGACCGCCGTCACGTTTACCAACAAAGCCGCGCAGGAAATGACCCAGCGCGTGCGCGCCAATCTGGGTGAGCGCGCTAGAGGCCTCAATATTTCCACGTTTCACGCGCTGGGTCTTAACATTATCCGCGCCGAACTCGAGGCGTTACAACTTAAGCGTGGTTTTTCTATATTCGATGCGCAAAATTCACTGGTTTTGCTGCAAGACCTGGCGCTACAAAACCGGCTAGCCGACGCGGAGATCACCAGAACTTGCCAACACTTGATCTCGCAATGGAAGAACGATTTACTCGACCCAGGGCAAGTTTCCCAGCTGGCCAGCAATGGCGTGGAACAGCAGGCTGCCGCGCTCTATGCACAGTATGAGCGCAGCCTGCAGGCTTACAATGCGGTGGACTTCGACGACTTGATCAGCAAACCGGTACGTTTGCTGGGCAGTGATGCAACTGCGCGCGAGCGCTGGCAGAACAACATCCACTATATACTCGTCGATGAATATCAAGATACCAATACCAGTCAATATCAATTATTGCAGCTGCTTACCGGCAGCCGTGCGATGTTTACCGTGGTCGGCGACGACGACCAATCCATTTACTCCTGGCGCGGCGCGCGGCCGGAAAATCTAGATATTCTGCAAAGCGATTATCCGCAGCTTAAAGTCGTCAAGCTGGAGCAGAACTATCGTTCTACACAAACCATACTCGGGGCGGCCAATCTTCTCATCGCCAACAACCCGCACAGCTTCGAAAAACGCCTGTGGAGCGAGCTTGGCCTCGGCGACAATGTTCATATAGAACGCCGCGCCGACGAAAATGACGAAATCGAATACGTGGTAAACGAAATTCTTGACCGCCGCCTGCGGCATCGCTGTGAATTGCAAGACTTCGCGGTGTTATACCGCAACAACCACCAAGCGCGTCTGCTCGAAATGCGTCTGCAGGCCGAGCAGCTGCCCTACCGTATCAGCGGCGGCACCTCGTTCTTTGCACGTAACGAGATCAAGGATTTAATGGCGTATCTGCGTCTGTTGATTAATCCCGCGGATGACAGCGCGCTGCTGCGCATCATCAACACGCCACGCCGCGGTATTGGCGCGCAAACCCTGGAAAACCTCGCGACCTACGCCCAAACACGCGATAGCGGCTTGTTAACGGCGTGTACCGAAATGGGTTTAACCAGCCTGCTGCAAGGAAAAGCCTTGTACAAGGTTCAAGAGTTCGGACATTGGATGGAAGGCAGGCAGCGTGCTTTGCACAGCGAGCCAGTCGCAACGATCAAGCAGCTGCTCACTGATATTGACTACCAGGACTGGCTGCTGCAAAACAGCAGCTCAACCACGACCGCCGAGCGACGTTGGGCTAATGTACAGTTTCTGCTAAGCGCAATCGAAAAAGACGTACGTGCGGCTGGCGACAAGGCCGATATTGAAAAAATCATTGCCAAGCTTGTGCTACGCGACCTGCTGGACCAGCAGGAAAATGAAGAGGACTTCGATCGTATTCAATTGCTTACCCTGCACGCAGCCAAGGGTCTGGAGTTCAAACACGTGTTTATCATAGGTTTCGAGGAAGAGCTGCTGCCACATCGCAATAGCGTAGCGCCAGTTGCCATCGAAGAAGAACGCCGCCTGGCTTATGTTGGCATGACTCGCGCGC
>JBPCXM010000306.1:0-4177 GCA_051008535.1 Pseudomonadales bacterium
CGTCCCAGCATGGCTTGACCAGCCGCAGGAATCAGGTCGACGATATCTACAATTTTGCGTGAACCATGCGCTTCGACTGCTTGCTTTGCCCGGCGGGATGATTGCGCTATGGCTTGCAGGCGCTGCACCGGGTCGGCGACATCGGTATGCAAGTCAACAATCATCGCCGAGATCATATTACCGCCCGAGCTGGCCTCCCCCTCGGTACGTATGTTGATCGGGCAACCGGCTTTCATCGTATCCTCCGGCAACGCACTTTTTTCCTGTAAGAAACGCCGTAGCCCGCCGGCACAAATGCAGAGCAACACGTCGTTGACGGTCGCTCCTTCAACGGCGTTACGCAATTGCTTAATGTCGGCGAGATCAAATATTCGCGTGTCGAATGAGCAGGAAGAGGACACTTGCTGATTGAAGAGTGTTTGCGGTACGGGCGTTTTTTCTGACTGACTCTCCTTGAGCTCATCACCGATTGGCGACTCTTCAAGGGAGGGCGATACCGGCGACTTGCGTCGCAGCGTGCTCAACAATTTGTCTGTCGCGCCCAGGTTTCTGACTGCAGCACGAAACACACCGCTCGCTAACGTGGGTTTTTCAGCATTCGTCGATCTGCTGATGCTATGCACCGCTGCATCATCATCACCAGAGTGGATGTTACGAATGAGCGCCATACCGGTCGCACCGTCGAGGGCGACGTGGTGTAATTTTGCTAGTATCGCGAAACAACGTGGCGGCAGGCCGGGGAGATCATTCAGCTCGCTGACCAGCATCATTTGCCATAATGGATGCTCCGAATCCAACGGCGTTGTATGGTATGCAGCGATAATCTTGCACAGTTGCTCCCAATTTTCGGGTGCCGGTTCTGAACTTTGCCGCACGTGGTAAAGCAATTCGAAGCTGCTGTCTTCAACCCAGTAGGGGTAGTCGAACTCTAGCGGCAAGCGGTGCAGTTTTTGCGTGAACACCGGAGACACATGCACTCGCTCGCGCATATGTTGTACCAGGGCCCTGCGATCTATTTGCTCGGGGTCACAGTCGTTGGCATCGTACAGCCAGACGAGGGTTGCGTGGGCATGCGTTTTCTCATTCTCGAGATATAGAAACGCGGCGTCCATTGGGGTAATTTGGCGCATTGGGCGATATCGTTGTGAATTAGTCAGCCGCTAGATTACTGTCTGGAACACGTTTTTCGTTTATCAATTGCGGCAAACCGCAGTGCTGATGTGGTTAGTGACATGCGTACACTGCGATAAAACAAGTGTTCGACGCGACGTCTGCAGTACCGATGACGTCAGTCGTTTTAGTTCTCTTGCCAATAACGCACAATAAAACTTCCTAATGTTACTGGCTGCTCTTCGCCCACTATGCGCCAGCTAAAGTCGTAGTGCACCGCAAAGCCTTCCTGGCGTTCTTCGATGTGGTGTATTTTAAAAGTGAGGCTGAGTTGTGAGCCCGCGGTGACCGGCTTCAGTATGCGAAACCGGTCTGAACCAAGAAATAGTGCTTTCAGCCCGCGCAACTCCACATTGTCGAAGTACACCGAATGAATCAACGACAGGGTAAACATGCCGGGTGCGACGATGGCGCCGAATGGAGAATCCTTGCAACGCTGTTCATCCCAATGAAACCAGTCCATTTGATTCACCGAGCGGCAAAACTGCTGAATCATCTCCTTGCTGGCGGTCAGCGGCTCTGACGTGAACAGTTCCTTGTCTTGTTGTTGTTTGAAATCCTCCAGGCTGGTGATGATGATTTTGTTTGCCATTACTCGAAATATACCTCGGCCTCGATCTCAACCGGTATACCCATCGGCAACGCGGTCATGCCCACGGCAGCGCGGCTGTGCGCGCCAATTTCCGTGCCGAATAGCTCATTAATCAAATCGCTGAAGGGGTCAATCACCGGCGTTTGCTGGTTAAAGTCCGGGGCTGAATTCACCATGCCCATCACTCTACCCCAGGCTGTGATGCGCTGCAGCGATCCGAGTTCCGCTTTCAGCGAGCTGAGTAAGGCCAGCGTCGTTAATGTCGTTGCCTGCCTGGCCTGCTCAAGATCGAGGTCTTTCCCTACCTTACCCAGGGGTTGGGCAATTGTGCCGTCGGCATTCAACGGGCCATGGCCGGAGAGCAGGCAGCGGTTACCGATCACTCGCGCAAAGGGAAATTTGGCCACCATACCGGGCGGCAGTTGCACCGGCGCCGGCAATGTAAGGCCCATTTTTTCGATTTTGTCTGCAATTGCATCGTCGCTCATTGTTGCACTCCTTCAGAGTCCGAGTTTGTGGTCTGGCTTTAGAGGTGGCGCTCAATAATGCTGTCCGCGGTGATATCGGCGATCGTGCGGGCGCCCATAAAAATCATATCGCGCTCCACTTCGGCACGCAGCAGCTGCAGGGCGCGTTCTGCACCCGCCTGGCCTCCGGCGGCAAGACCGTAGCAGTAGGGGCGCGCACCCGCGCAGGCCGTGGCCCCTAAGGCCATCGCCTTAAGTATGTCGGTGCCGCGGCGGATACCACTGTCGAAAATAACTTCTATTTTATCGCCGACAGCTTCCACTATCTTTGGCAACATTGTCAGTGTGGCCGGCGCCGTGTCGAAATGCCGCGCACCCTGGTTAGACAAAATGACCGCCGACACACCGGCGTCAACAGCTGCCTTACAATCGTCAACCGATACAAGGCCTTTGATAGCAAACGGGCCGTCCCACTGTTGCCGTATCCAGGCGACATCATCCCAGGTGATATTGGTAATAAGCTGGTTGGCCAACCAGTTCATATCATGACCCGGTTGTGCCAGGTATTTATCGTAAATGGCAAACTCTGGAATCTTTGGCAGCATGCTTAGCGCCCAGCGTGGCTTGCAAGCGATAGACAGCCAGCTTTTAAGACCGAAAGCGGGTGGAACGCCAAACCCGCTGCGGGCATCGCGTTCCCGGTTACCGTGAATCGGATTATCCACGGTGAGAATGACCGCGTTAAAGCCGGTGTTTTTGGCGGTCTGAATCAGGTCCGCAACAACCTCGCGGGAGCGAGCCGGTTGTAGTTGAAAGAATCGCGGACCGTCACCCGCCTGGCTTGCCAGGTCCTCCATTGATGTAGTCGACCAACTGGACAACGCAAACGCCGTCCCGTAATTATGCGCGGCTCGCCCAACGCCTATCTCGCCGTCGGGGTGGAAATATTTATGCCCTCCCGACGGCCCGGCAAAGAATGGCCAGTCAATTTTCTGGCCTAACACGGTAACGCTGGCGTCGACTTCTTCAACGCCAGTGCAATAGCGGGAAATCAGCGAGTATTTATCAAATGCGCGGCGATTATCGGCCAGCGTCACTTCATCGTCTGAGCCCCCTTCCAGGTGGTCCTTGATCGGAAATGGCAAGGCTTTATATGCCAGCCGCCGCAGGTCTTCAATATTGTGGCAGCGGCCGAGTTTGCGTGGAAATTTCTGTTGTTCAGTAGTGGACATATCCGAAGCCGTTTAATTGATGGTAGCTACAGCGCCAGTATTGATGAGCTGATGTGTACAGTCCTTATCAATTCGTGTAGATAAATAGTCGATTGTAGCTGCTGTCAGTATTTTTCGGAGCGTTTAAGGACCGACTTACAGCACACAATGACTGCTTAACTACCGCAGATGATATGTAGTCCGCGTATAAACTTGCTAGTCTTGGCCGAAAAATAGCAAGGGTGCGGCATGTTCAATAGCTGGTTTTTCCGCGTTGTTTTAATTCCCTCGTCAGTTTTTCTGTCCGTTGTATTTGGCGGTTCCTACGGTACCGGTCGTGAAATCATGGAGTTTGTCAGCCGCTTCGGCCCAAAAAGCGGGCTGCTTGGTATTAGCATGATTTTGCTGACATATGCTGTCTTGTTATTCGTGACCTTTGAGCTGGCCCGGCTCTTCAAGGCCTACGAGTACCGCGGCTTTTGTAAGGTTTTACTCGGCAGAGGCTGGTTCTTGTATGAATTGGCCATATTGGTCGGCATGGTGATCACACTGGCTGTTTGTGCAACGGCGGCCGGTGCGGTGCTAAACAGCCATTTTGACCAGCCAAACTGGTTAGGTAGCTTGCTGTTGCTGGCCATTGTTTTTTTGCTGAATTACCAGGGCAGGGCAATTGTTGAAAAGACAATGATTGCCGCCGTTGTTGCCCTGATGCTCGTATTACTGGGACTGGTCTATCA
>JBPCXM010000307.1:0-4350 GCA_051008535.1 Pseudomonadales bacterium
GGTACTTGCCGCGGCGCCTGAGGTAAACAATCGTGCGCTGTCGGGGTGGGCGGTGACCAGCAGCGGTGTAAACCAGCTACCTCGCGTTAGATTGACGATCTCAATATCGAGTTGTGCTGCGTGGCTGTTGCCTGCTGCGGCGAGGAGTATGAGCGCGATAGCTGGTAGTGCGCGTCTGGTAAAAAACTTTTTCATCCGATGGGCCTCTTGGCAGAATTATTGAATTGCCAGTCTGACGCCAGTGAGTTAAATAGTTATCACAAAACTATCACGAATGAATAAAGCCTTTATCACGTTAAGCAGCTATACCAGATCGTTCATGTACGCGCGCTTTCGACGCGATTGCGTAATTCCTGCAATCGCGCCGGTGTGCCCACATCCAGCCAATCCCCTTCGTAATGCAGGCCCGCTAGCATGCACTTGGTGATCGCCGCATTGAATAAGGGTAGCAAGGGGGCCTTCAGTTCGGCGAGCTCGCTGAACATCTTTGCCGATAAGCGAGCTATGCCGGCGTAAGTCAAACAGTCAGCTGCTGCGTAGCCTCGAGTTATTATACGATCGCCGAGTAAAGCAAAATCACCTTCGGGTTTATGCGCAGGGTTGTCGACCAACAATAGCCGACCCAGGTCGCCATTGAGGGGTTTTGTTAGTAAGGCAGTCAGGTCAAAATCACACCAGATGTCGCCATTGACCAACAGAAATTCCCCCGTACCCAACAGTGGCAGTGCTTGTTTAATGCCGCCGGCAGTTTCCAGCGCTTGTTGTTCGGGCGAATAGCTAATGTAGGCATCAAAGGCACTGCCGTTACCCAGGGTCTGTTCTATTTTCTCACCCAGCCAGGCGTGGTTGATGACCAGCTCGTTAACCCCGGCGCGCACCAGCCGTTCAATGTGGTACACAATCAGCGGCTTGCCGGCAACTTCCAGCAGCGGCTTGGGCAGCGTGTCGCTCAGTGGCCGCATGCGTTCACCGCGACCCGCGGCCAGAATCATCGCTTTCATCGCTTGTGCGGCCTATACCAATCTTGTTGCTTGACTATGGGTAGCAACCGATCCTCAAACCATCGCAAAAATGGCGCGAATTCTGGGTAGTCTTTTGCGATGGTCAAGATGTAGCGGATCAATCGTGGCAACTGCTGCAGGTATTCTGACTTGCCATCGCGCAAATAGAGGCGAGAGAAAGTGCCTAATACCGTGACATTACGTTCGAGGCTGTTGAGATCGAACCAGCGCAAAAAAGTTTTTTCATCGCAGTCCGGAAGCAAGCCTCGTTGTTGTGCAAGCCCCAAGTAGTTTAGCGCCCATTCGCGTACTTGTTGCGCTGGCCAGTCGATATGTGTGTCACGTAGCAAGCACGCCACATCGTAAGTAAGCGGTCCAATCGCAGCGTCCTGGAAATCGATAACAGCCAGTCGGCCGTTGGTTTGCGGCATAAGGTTGCGGCTTTGAAAGTCTCTGTGCACGAACACCTGTGGTTGTGAATCCGCGCTGGCAACGATCACTTGCTGCGCGTATTCGATCATTTTTCGCTCACACTGGTTCAATGTGACATTAAGCAAACCCGCAACGAACCACTCCTGAAAGCGACCCAGCTCGATCATCAGCACTACGCCGCTGTAAAGCGGCATGCTGGAGGTGGGTTTGATCTGTTGCATCTTCAACAGCTCAGCGATAGCCAGTGCATAGTATTCGCCGGCATTTTCAGCGTTCAAACAATGCAGCAACACTTGGTCGCCCAAATCGCTTAGCAACAGAAAGCCACGCTGCAAGTCAGCGCCCAACACTTGTGGCGCCGACACGGCGGCGTTATGCAATAGC
This sequence comes from Pseudomonadales bacterium, assembly GCA_051008535.1. Lineage (GTDB taxonomy): Bacteria > Pseudomonadota > Gammaproteobacteria > Pseudomonadales > JAUIET01 > JBBKXJ01. The sequence continues at coordinate 1,818 of JBPCXM010000307.1, forward strand.
TTGGCGACCGTTACAAAGCCTGTGTTATTTTCCTTGTCAGGTGGTGCGTATGCGGCGACAAAACTCGCACCTGCGGTTTGCGCACGGAAATAGCGACGGAAGCTGGCGTCACCAGTCAGTGGTTTAAAGTCCAGCAGCGTTCCGCAGTGTTGGGCTAATAGCTGCGTCGCTACCCATTGATTAAGTTGTGACTGTGAAATTTCTGGTTGTTCCATACAGTTCATGAGCTAGACGCAGACTCAAGCATGAGAATGCTTTATTATTCACGCCTTTCCAGTTGCCTCCTGGATCACACTCTTTAATAGCATAGCTAACTCGTTGTTACAAAGTTTGAAAAATATTTGCAACGCCTGCGTTCTTGTATTGGCATTCCCATTATGTGCGCTAGCCGAGTCTGACAAAAGCCAGCCGAGTTCGGCTGAGTTGGATTGGGTGCCGAATGAATCGCTGCCATCGGAGCAGGTCCCGGCGCACTGCAACGGGTTTTACATTGCGCCCATCAGCGATAGCCCAGAAGCCAATGACGAACCGGAGACCTCGCCGGTACGCGGGCTTGCCGATTCGACCCAGCTCGACGGTGAATCTGCAGCCTATCTCAGCGGCGACGTCAAAATTGAGGAAGGCTATCGGCGTTTAAGCAGTGATAATGCGGCATTCAATAGAGAAACCAAAATCATCACCCTGGAAGGCAACGTCGTGGTCCGCGAACCGGGGCTGTTGATTCGTGCCGACCGGGCTGTGGTTGACCAGGAAAATGGCAGCGGCCGGCTGGACCCGGCGGATTATCTGCTGCACAAAGAGCACATACGCGGCACTGCTCTCAATTTGCGTCGCAAGGAGGACGGAACTCTGGTGCTGGAACAGGCCAGCTATACACTCTGCGAGCCGAATAACAATAGCTGGGAAATGCGCGCCAACCGTATCGCTATTTTTCAGGACGAGGGCTATGGAACGGCGCGCCATGCGCGGGTCAATATCAAGGGTGTGCCGGTTTTTTACTCGCCTTATATGCAGTTCCCGATTGACGACAGACGCCGCAGTGGTTTTCTTTTTCCCAGCTACTCCAATACATCGATCGGCGGCTTCGATGTATCAATTCCGTATTACTTTAACCTCGCGCCCAACTATGACGCGACGATCACGCCGCGCTATATCAGCCAGCGCGGTTGGATTACCGAGACCGAGGGGCGCTATTTGAATCGCAAAAGTTCCTGGGTAGTCGGTGGCACCTATCTGGACAACGATGAAAGCTCGGGAGAAGACCGCTGGTTGGCGACGGTTCGTGAATCTGGCAGGCTCAGCGATAACTGGTCCACGCAAATCGACTTTACCCGCGTCAGTGATGAGGAGTTTTTCGACGATCTGAGCACCGTAGGGTTGGACGTTGATCGTGAAACGCATCTGGACCACCTGGCGCTGGCGCAATTTAATAATGCCGACTGGCGGATTTTAACCAAGTTGCAACAATTTCAAACCATCGAGCCAACCATTCTACCGATCAATCGGCCCTACAAGCTGCTGCCACAACTGGATGCCGCACGCACCCAAACCAATGCTCCCTTTGAGCTACAGTATTTGTTGAATGGCCAGTACACATACTTCGACCACGAGGAGCGCACACGCGGCCATCGTGTATACGCAGAGACCGGTATCAGCTATCCAATGGAATGGTTAGCGGCTTTTGTGAAACCCACGGTTAAGGTCAAGCACGCCAGCTATTCGCTTGATAAAGTAACTGTTGACGGCGCCAACGAAGAGCCCGACTACACGGTGCCCTTGTTTAATATCGACAGCGGTTTGTATTTTGAACGCTCTCTGGGATTGAACGACAACCCATTCGTCCAAACCCTGGAGCCGCGGCTTTATTACCTGTACGTCGACGACCAGGACCAGGCCGACGTACCACTGTTTGATACAACAGCATTGACGTTCAACTATAGCCAGCTGTTCAGAGAAAACCGCTTTACCGGCCACGATCGGGTTGGTGATGCTAACCAGCTGACATTCGGGGTGACCACCCGCTTTATAGACGACGATACGGGCGCCGAACGCTTATCGGCCAGTATTGGGCAAATTTTCTATTTTGAGGATCGCACGGTGGTTGACAGCAACATCGACCCCGGAACAGCGTCAACGTCGCAAATTGCGGGTGAGATGGTATTCAGACCGGATCGGGAATTGCGCTTGGCCTCGTCTGTATTATGGGATTCCCGACAGGACAAAATCAACGAGGGTGGCCTGGACCTGCAATACCAGCCGGACAGCCGTAACATGTTGTTTAACTTAGGGTATCGTTATCGCCGCAACAGCCGGTTGGTGCAGCCTGATGGTAGCGTGATACTCGACACGATTGAACAAACCGACTTTTCCGCGGTCTTTCCTATCAGCAAACGCTGGCAGGGTTACATGCGTTGGCAATATGATTTGAAAAACCACAACACCATTGAGGATTTGGCCGGGGTGCAATACAGTGACTGTTGCTGGGATTTGCGCCTGGTTTATCAGCGTGCGCTGGACAGTACCAATGAGCGCG
>JBPCXM010000308.1:0-3299 GCA_051008535.1 Pseudomonadales bacterium
CGGTAGCGTTCCTTGGTTTTCGGTGCATCGTCGCCCAGTCGTTTCAACCAGCCGGTTTCAAGCAAACCCTGGTCAGCTTCTTCCCGCACCACCGGGATTTTATTTTCCGCCAAAAAGTTTTTTATCCGCTGCCATAAATGGCTGGGCGGCAAGTCAATCAATATCCAGCGCTCATCACCCAGTTTTTGAATTCTTACGCTGTCATCCGAGCCAGCATTCAATAGTGGTGCCGGGCGCGGTACTTCAAAATCGTCGCTTGGCAAACTCTCATTAGTAACGGTGGGAATAACAAACAGTTCATCTTCTGATTCGAAGTTGACCTCCTCTGGCACGGCTAGCGGTGGTAACAGCTTTTCCTGTAAATAATCGTTCTTGCGATCACGAAACACACCTTCGTCACCGAAGAAAATTCCACAAGACGATAGCATCAACACGCAGCAAAATAGACTCGTTAGGCGCATAGCTGCAAGCGGAGTTCGAAGCTCTTTAGTGATACAAATTTTTTCAGTCATATTATTTTTCAATGCTTTGAGTGCGTTGATATCTGGCATTTTTACAAGCCGCTGCTGCAAAATCAGGCGGCAGTCAATTGCTCCACACCAACACTTTGCAGAGTAGCGGCCAATTCAGTATGAAACTCGGCCGCCAGCGGCGTTAACGGCAAACGCAGTCCGGGGCCAATTTTGCCCATCTGCTGCAGCGCCCATTTTACTGGAATCGGATTGGATTCGAGAAACAATGCGCGGTGCAAGTCGCCAATTGTGGCGTTAATTTCACGCGCCCGCTTGGTATCACCACCCAAGGCCGCTGCGCATAGCGCGTTCATTTGCGCCGGTACTATATTGGCCGTCACCGAGATGTTGCCCCGCCCACCGGCCAGCATCAACTCGATCGCCGTGGCGTCATCACCGGAATAGATCGCGATACGGTCGGCACAGCGTTCAACTAGGTCTCGGCCGCGTTGCAGATCGCCAGTCGCATCTTTAATACCAACGATATTGTCGATATCGGCCAGCCGGCTCACCGTTGCATTCAACATGTCACAACTGGTTCGCCCCGGCACGTTATAAAGTAGCTGTGGCACTGCAACGCTGTCGGCGATTTTCTTAAAATGTTGATACATGCCTCCCTGAGTCGGCTTGTTGTAATACGGGGTAACTAACAAACAGGCGTCGGCGCCCAGCGCCGCGGCCGTTTTGGTTTGCATAATGGCTTCGCGGGTAGAGTTCGCTCCGGTACCCGCAATAACCGGCACACGCTTATCGGCCCGCGCAATAATACGCTCGATCACTTGCATGTGTTCGTCAACATCCAACGTTGCCGACTCGCCGGTGGTACCTACTGCGACAATCGCATCGGTGCCTTGTTCCACGTGCCAGTCGACCAATGCATCAAGCGCAGGCCAATCCAGCGCGCCGGACTCTGACATGGGCGTCACGAGCGCAACGATACTGCCAGCTAGCATCATAGAGTGTCTCCGGGAAGGGATATAAAGCGGTGGTGCAATATTACTGACGAGCCTCGGCAGGCACAAGCTAATCGCCCGTGTTTATTGAATATAAAGCAGTCACGCAGCAGAAAGTGCGCCCGCTCTTAACGACGGTGTAAGACCGCAACAGTGGCCAGCCCGGAGCGGCTGGCGCCTAGTTGTAGCCTTTCTCGTAAGCCGAATTTTTGTGCTGCAAACCGAGCTTAAAACTGGGTTTGAACAAACCGAAGTTACGCCAACCCAGTAATTTGAAGGTTTTCGGTTTGCCTTCGCTGGACGGAGTACGGTCGATTTCCGGTTCCCTGTTTTGTTGTTTGTCCTGCACTTTCTCTGATGTGGCCATGATCGAATGTAAGTTATCAAGGTCTATTAAAGTGAAATCTGCCAAATGCAGACATCTCGCTGATGATAATATAATAATTTGTAAAAGCAACAGCGTAATCGTCAATAGTATGTTAAATATTTCACCCGTCATGCGGGCTTTGCTATAGTCGACGTAATTGCGCAGAAAAGTGTTAAATTGTGCGCCGTTACGTGTCAAATTGTCGACGCAAAAGTAGCCTTCAGAATGTCAAAACCAGAACTGCAAATAACAGTCGCCCAATGGAGCATTTGATGCGAATACTTTTCTTCTACTGTGTTTTCAGTTTTTCACTGCTTGGCGGCCATGCAGGCCCTGCGCAACCGCTGGATGACGAGGGCACGATTACCGCATTCGAAAACTCCGATGAAGCGTATCTGGAAAAGCAATATGAATTGTTGCAGGAAATAGCCAACAATGAGCTGGCGAAGCGCTTCAATGGCGAGAAGGCGCATGATCTGGAGTTGTTGCAAAAACTGATTGACTCGCGCGCGATCAAAAGCGACCAGCGCCGCGAACTGCAAGCCATGGGCGTGGTATTGGGCAGGACGTTAGCGAAGGAGTATGAGCTGCCCTGGGTGGTCTTCCGCGACTCAGTTGGCCGCAGCCGCGCCTTGCAAATCGATGAAACCAAACGCGTTGTGTTTCCGATGACCATGATCAGCAGGCGCCTTGAGGTTGGCGCGCGCGCCAATGTGCAGGATATCTACGCCAAAGCCAGCAGAATCATTGAGTATACACGTGCCAATCATGTACTCTATTGATTTACACCGACAGTTTTAATGAATTAACAATAGTGCTGAACACCCGTTCCATCAGCGATTTGCCTTCGTCATCGGAGATACGCACCTTACCTTTGTGGATATCGGTTGCCAGCTTATTGACCGGTTCTACCAGTACTTTGATACCGGCCTGGTTCACAAACATATAATTACCGCTCATGGAACTGAACCACGCCAGCTTCAGCCGGCGTTCCACTTCGCCATTGTCAGCAAGAAATTCAAACCAGGTGCCGTAGGCAACATCTTCGAGTTCATTGCGAATTTTGCGCTCTTGTTCATTCAGATCATCCGTGAGTTGATTGTGCTCGAAATCCAGAGCGATGTCGGTTGCCAGGTCCGCATCAATGGCGGCGTCGTTTGACATTTCCAAATCAACCACTTCCGGTTCAATGACGGGTTTGTCAATCGCTGCCGGCTTGGCGACTTTCGCAGCCGCACGCGGGCTTGCCGCGCCCTTCTGCGCTTTGCCAGTTGCTGCGGGTGCTTTCTTAGCAGGCGCTCCGGGTTTCTTGTACTTGGCAATCCATTCTGCATCCGGTTCAACCCGGCTGGCGTTTTGCACCGCGTTGAGAATGCCATCAGCGTCCTGGTCGGCGTAACCGACCCCGATAACGGCTTTTCTAAGGGCCGCATCAATACGTTCTATCGCGGCATGACTGGTGACGGC
>JBPCXM010000309.1:0-17251 GCA_051008535.1 Pseudomonadales bacterium
AGCTGCGGATTCAGTTCGGTCGGCCGTTCCCGTTCCGCCGCGCGCTGCAACGGTGGCAGGCGCACGATGTCGCCAGCCTGTATACGATAGGTGGGTTTTGTACGTTTCTTATTGACCCGAATCTCACCTTTGCGCAGCAAGCGGTAGATGCGCGATCTCGGCAGGCCTTTCAGCTCGCTGATCAAAAAGTTATCAATTCTCTGACCGTCGCGTTCTGCGGCAATCTCCAGCAGCTGTACACCGCTGACCGGGTTGGATGCTTTGTTCATAGTAGGAATTTGAGGGGCTTAGTATTTACTGCTATAGTGCAGCACAACTGCATGGTCGCAATGTTCTTTATTATCGCCATAGCAGCTTCAAGAAGCGAGGCCTTAATGTTGGCACGCTTTGGAACAGATTTAGCGGCGCTCATGTCAGGTAATAAATACATGGGTGCCAACATAGCAATAGCGCTATTGCGGTAGCGGAAGATTTGGTCACCGGCGCACGAGCGTCTGACACGATTTGCAGAACGCGCGTTACACTTTATTTGACTTTTACAACGCCAATAAGTTGGCGAGAAAACTGCGCGTATAGCTTGCCCCGGTTGTAAAAAACAGGTTCATTAGAAATATAGAAAAACCTTTTAAATTTTTGATTTATCTAATTATTACAGCGTAAATATGTAGCACAACAAAACAAAGCATCGGCACTTTTGAAAGTGTTAGTGCTGCTTCATTTTTACTTTGTGGCCTGCTCCGACGCAATGTGTTCCCTCCTCAGTGGCGCCTTAATTAAGGTGTACCACAATGAAACGTATGTTAATCAACGCAACTCAACCCGAAGAGTTGCGCGTCGCGCTGGTCGACGGTCAGCGTATGTACGACCTCGATATTGAAAATCGAACGCGCGTACAAAAGAAATCCAATATTTACAAAGGCAAGATTACCCGGGTAGAACCTAGTCTCGAGGCGGCATTCGTCGACTTCGGCGCCGAACGGCACGGCTTTTTGCCGATGAAAGAAATATCCAAGGAATACTTCTATCGCAAACCCTCCGAAGTTGAAGGTCGAGCCAAGATCAAAGACATGGTCAAGGAAGGCACGGAAGTCATCGTTCAGGTCGATAAAGAAGAACGCGGCAACAAAGGTGCTGCCTTAACGACTTTCATCAGCATGGCCGGACGTTATCTGGTGCTGATGCCAAATAACCCTCGCGCCGGCGGTATTTCGCGGCGCATAGAAGGCGACGAACGCACCGAACTCAAAGCGGCAATGGATGACTTAAATATTCCTCGAGGCATGGGTGCCATTGTGCGCACCGCCGGCGTCGGTCGCAACGAAGCCGATCTGCAGTGGGATCTCGACTATCTGTGCAGTATTTGGACGGCAATAAAAGAGGCTGCCGATGCCGACAAGGCGCCCTTTCTGATCTACCCCGAAAGCAACGTGATCGTGCGTGCCATTCGCGATTACCTGCGCCCGGATATCAGCGAGGTGCTGATCGATTCGCAGGAAGCCTACGACGAAGCCGCGGCGTTTATCAACCAGATCATGCCGCATAACCAGAATAAGCTAAAGCTCTACCAGGACAGCGTGCCGCTGTTCAACCGCTATCAAATTGAAAGTCAGATCCAATCTGCCTACGAGCGTGAAGTGACGCTGCCTTCTGGGGGCTCCATCGTCATCGACCCGACCGAGGCGATGGTGGCGATCGATATTAACTCCGCGCGCGCCACCAAGGGCCGCGATATTGAAGAGACGGCGACCAAAACGAATTTGGAGGCCGCGGAAGAAATAGCCCGTCAACTACGTTTACGCGATATCGGCGGGCTGATTGTGATCGACTTTATTGACATGAACGCCAACCGCAATCAGCGTGAGGTTGAAAACCGCATGCGCGATTCTCTGGAAATGGATAGAGCACGTATTCAGGTGGGTCGAATATCGCGCTTTGGGCTGCTGGAAATGTCGCGCCAACGCCTGCGGCCATCACTGGGTGAAACCAGTTCTATTGTATGCCCGCGTTGTAGTGGACAAGGCAATATTCTGGATACCAATTCCACCGCACTGACCGCGCTGCGCATGATTGAAGAAGAAGCGTTGAAAGAACGCAGCGCCGAAATTCGCGCCATCGTGCCAATCGATGTAGCAACCTATTTATTGAACGAAAAGCGCGAAGCCATTCGCGAGATCGAGCAACGCAACAGCTTGCATGTGCTGGTGATACCTAATCCGAATATGGAAACGCCGCATTTTGAAGTCACACGCCTGCGCGACGATCAGACCAAAGACCAGCCTATGCCGAGTTACTCGATAGAACTGGACACCTCGGCTATAGATACCGCTCAAGAAAAGGCCATGGAAAAGAAACCAACAGCCCCAGTCGCCGCAGTGACATCGATAGCCCCCATACGTCCCGCTCCGGCACGCGAAGCAGAAGCCGAGCCGCAACCGCAAACGACATCAGAACCTGGTGTTTTTGTTCGCTTTTGGCGCGCGCTTGCAGGTGCTCCGGCGACAGCAGCAGCATCTGAGCCAGTGCAAGCACAAGCAACGGAACCCGCAAAGGAAAGTTCACCAGGCACTCCAGCTCGCAGCAATCGCGGACGTAAGCCCGCCACCCAGCGCGGCGAGCGCAACAGCAGTGATCGCAACAATAGAAATGACAGAAACGAACGAAGTGACCGCAACGACAGGAATAAGCGTGGACCACGGAGAGAACGCGGCGAATCTTCCGAGGGCAACAATGAAGGACGCAACAGGAATCGACAAACATCGCGCGAAAAGCGTGAGCATCGCGGCGATCCCGAGCAAACAAAGGCCGCGCAACAGGAGCGAGACGGCAATAAGCAGCGGCCGCAAAAGCGCCCTGCCAACAAAAAACCGCGTGCCGCTAGCCCTAAAAGCCGGCGGCAGGCAGGCGAACAGCCCGCTGAAGTCACAGCTACTGAGGTTGCCACAGCCGGTGTTGCAACAGCTGCATTAGCGAGTACTGCAGTGGCGGCAACACCAGAGACCACTGCGCCGCCTGTCAAGGAACCGGCTGAAATTGAGGTTACCGCTAACACGACTAATGATGCGCCTGCGGCAGAAACAACGGTCGCAAGCGTAAGCGAAGAACAACCAGTCGTTACGAGCCCGGCAACGAGTGACGCTGTCGACGTTACGGCGCCTACCGAGCAGTTGGAGCTTGCCGAATCAATACCCCAAGTTGAGGCTGAAACTGCCACGATGGAGGATATCAAGGAAACCCTGGCGGAAGCCGATGCGATCATTGACAAACCTGATACCAAGCCCATCAATGACGGCGCTCGTGCCGGCAACGACCCACGTACGAAGCCAAAAGCCAGGGAAGAGGTTCATATTGAAACGACGGTCATTGAGATCCCGACGGCAGCGCCCGTTGCTCCGGTTGAAGCACCGGTAGTCAGCGCTACCGAACAACGCGCACAGCGCGCCAGCAACGACCCACGGGCGCGGCGTCAGCAACAGGCGAGTTTGGATTAACTCAGCAAGGTGATCGAGAAAATACCAGCTTATTGGGCGCCACCGCAGCGGTGGCTAATGCGCTTGCCAGCGGGGTAATCGACGCTATAATTGCACGCTGCGGAGGGGTGGCAGAGTGGTCGAATGCACCGGTCTTGAAAACCGGCGAACCTTTATCGGTTCCGAGAGTTCGAATCTCTCCTCCTCCGCCATTTTTATCACTATAAATCAATAACTTAAAAATACGAAGATCGGAAATTGAACCGTTTTGAAGCTTTCCCGAACTTCCCCTGAGTTACACTGTTAGGTTTTTTAATTCATCCAGGGTCTCATCTGGCGTGATCCAACCGTTTTAAATCCCGTTCAGGCACGAAACCCCAGCAAAAAAGCCCTCGTGAAGAGGTCTGGTTTGGTCGGTGTGGTTGAGGATTTTGCGCCGTTTATTTACCCTCGGCCGCCAGCTTTGCACGGGTCGCCAGCCATAGCTTTCTGTAGTCCTCGGTCCGACCGCTGTTGTAATTTTTTCCCATATTTCGCTGCTTGCGTGCCCTAGCATGCGCGCCCCCACAAGGTATGGGCCTGCGGCTCAGAAACTCTTGCGCAGGGTAACGCCCCAAGTCGCCGTCTCATTGTGGTAAGCGTTGAACTTGCCTTCCTGAGCCACGGTGTCGGCGATGGTGTTGACGAAGTCTTCATCAAATACGTTGCGGGCCCAGGCCGTGAGCTGCGCGTCCCAGCGCTCGAAAATCAGGCCGGCGCGCAGGTTGACCAGCTCATAGTCGCCGTCTAGTTTTACCGGATCGTTGTTGACATCCGTCATGCGCTCATCGGTATAGGTATATTCGCCATACAGGAAGCCAGTGATTTCGCTAGTCAGGCCGAATTCCCAGTTGGCCGAAAGGTGTAGCACGTTTTCAGCATTGCTGGAGACCATGCCGCCGCTGCGATCACAGGAACCTTCGCCGTTATCCTCGGGGTCGAGTTGATCAGTATGCCAGGGAGTTCCAATCCAGCAGTCGCCGTTCTCGAAATCAGCGTACTCCGCATTGTTATAAGCATAGCCCAGAGTCAGGCTCAGTTTGTCCGTCGCTTGCCAGTTTACATCCATCTCGGCGCCGTAGGTTTCGGCGATGCCGGCGTTTTGCAGGGCGAAACCTGTTCCCTGAAAGGAGATGGTCTGCAGGTCCTCCGTATCGGTGACGTGCAGGGCTAGGTTTACCCTCAGGGCCTGCTCCGGGAAATCTGCCTTCATGCCGAGTTCGAAGGACTCGGAGTTCTCCGCGTCGAATACGACATCCAGAGTTTGGGCTATGCGATCGGTGTTAATCCCACCTGCTTTATAGCCAGTGCCGTAAGAGGCATAGAACAGGGTGGTGTCATTCATGAACCAGCTCAGCTTGACTGTGCCGGTCAGCTGGTTGTCGTCGAGATCCTCGTCTACATCATCGCGCGGGGCCAGCGGCGGGAACAGCCAGAAACCCCAGCCGGGTTCAAAGTTAAAACCAGGGGCGCCGAGCGGAAACTCGGACGCGTCCTGGGTAAATGTATTCGTCATATCCTTGTCTTCCCTGGTCCAGCGCAACCCGGCTGTCAGCAGCCAGCTGTCGCTCAGGTTGTAATCGAACTGACCGAATACCGCGTAGCTCTCGTGCTGCTGTTCAGCCACAGTAAGAGAGCCCGTCCCCGCTGGGAAGGCGTCGCCGAAGGCATTCACCAGGAAGGTGAGGTCTTCCCCCACAGTGATTTCGATTTCAGAGTCCAAGTCTTGGGTAAAGTAGTACAGCCCGGCGACATAATTGAAGTTGCCGCCCTCGTTGCTGATGCGCAGTTCTTGCGAGAATTGCTGCTGTTCGCCCACATTGTTTCTGACCGCGCCGTCTACGTCGGCAAAGTCGATATCGAGATTGTCGGTGCTGTCGAAGCTGCGGTAGGCTGTGATGCTGGTGAACAGAAGGTTCTCGGTTTGCCAGTCTATCTGTACCGAGAGACCCTGGTCCTCGTTTTCCGATTCTGGCGCGACGCTGGTCGACATTATGTAGTCATAGAAGTCATTCTGGTCCATGACCGTGCCACCCAGCATGAGGATGTTGGTATCCGTGCCGGTTTTTGGTGGTGACCCCGGCGGCAGGTCCTGAGCTACAAGGTTGTTCTTCCAGGTGCCACTGCCACAGCAGATTTCGTCTACTTCCGAGTGGTCGGCGATGATATGCACGCTGAGGTCATCGTTGGGGGTGTACAGGGCCTGCAGGCGTACGCCCCAGCGATCACGGTCGTTGACCACGTCGTCCTGGGTGTCAATTTCGCCGTTACTCTCCCTGGGTAACTGCAGGTCCACAAAGCCGTCCCGTTCCATCATGAAACCGGTGACGCGGAAGGCGAGCACATTGTCAATGGCGCTCAAGGAAACAGCGCCGTTAGCACTCAGCAAGTCCAGGTCGCCTGCTGTTACCTCAAGAAAACCCGTGCCTTCGTGGTCAGGTTTCGCGCTGTTAATCAACACGGCGCCGGCCGGCGTGTTGCGGCCAAACAAGGTGCCCTGTGGACCACGCAGCACCTCAACTCCGGCCACGTCGATGAGGTTGTTGATCATGGAACTCTGGCGGGCACGGTATACCCCGTCCACATACAGGCCCACGGAGGATTCCAGGCCGAAGTTTTGCGAGCTGGTAAACACGCCCCGGATACCAAAGGTGGTACTCGTGGAGCTTTGGTTGGCACTGACCATCAGGCTGGGAGAGTTCGAGGACAGTTCGAACATGTCCTTAACGCCAGATTGTGCCAACATCTCGCCGCTGAATGCCGATACGGCAATAGGCACGTCCTGCAGGTTTTGCTCACGCTTCTGGGCGGTAACGATGACCTCTTCCAGTACTTGCGCCTGCGCGGAAGTAAACAGCAAGCTACCGATGCCGAGAAATAGAGATGCCAGGCACGTAATGGGAGAGCGGGCAAATCGGGAAGCACCTGGGGTGAGTATCATTGCAGTCATCTCCAAATCTTTTTTGTTTGTGATTGCCAAAACAAGAACCTCGGAATAGTTGCTGGAAACTACCACGGAAAGGAGTGTAGGACAAAATGGGACTAAGATCTCCCCCGCCACCAGGAATCAAAATGTAAATGACATTACCAAAATATTCCATTTACGAATTATGAACTGAATTCTCGTCGCTTCGGTCAGTTCCGAGAATCAACTAGGACAAGAAAACCCTTGAATTATCAAGTTGTTATCTCAGCGTACTTAATCATGACATGATATCCTCCGTTTTGCCCTACGCTTCGACCTCGGCAACGCAAGAGGTCCGTAGCAACGAGGTCATAAATAGTAGTATGGTGAGGTCTTACCTCTGCTAGCCTTGACGACAGGATTAAGTCCAATGACATTTAAAGCCATCATCTTATTAAAGAGAAAAGAAGTCCTCAGCCGCCAGGATTTTATCAAATGGTGGCTTGGGACTCACAAACCGCTGGCGCTCCAACTGCCGGGCCTCAAAAAAATGTGTATCAATATCAGCCAGAATGACGATGCAGAGTATGATGGCGCATCAGAGCTTTGGTTCGATAGCGAGGCAGAATTTATCAGAGCCTATGCGACGCCCTTAGGGCAACGTGTTGTGGCAGATAGTCTGTCCATGGTATCACGTCGCAACAGGCTTTTCGTGGATGAGATTATTTTACAGCCACCACCTGAGTAGGATACTAATGTTGAGTAAGAGGCAGAGAAATAGTGCGACCATTAGCACCTAGATATTCAATGAACATTTCGGTTGCGCTCGGGTTGTTTGTTCTTATATTCGCAGACCCCTCTTCTGCAACTGAGCGCGCTGACCTCATCATCACCAATGCGCATGTCCTTACGATGGACAGCGGCCGCACGACATACGAAAACGGCGTCATCGTCGTGCAAGGCGACACTATCGTGGCCATAGGCCGCACTGGCTTGCTGAGTCAGTATCACGCAGACGCGACGGTCGACGCCGGCGGTGATATCGCTATGCCCGGCATGATCAATCTGCACAACCATATCCCCATGATCGCCTTTAGGGGACTGGGCGAGAACGGCGTGGCCGATCGCCTGTTCGAGTTCTTTTTCCCACTCGAGAAAGCCATGTTGTCCCGCGAGTTGATTCGTACTGCATCCCGTCATGCTGCCATCGAATTGGCGCTCGCCGGGGTCACTCTGGTTACAGATATGTACTATCACGAGGACGAGGTCGCGCGTGCTGTCGCGGAGGTAGGCATTCGTGGGGTGCTGGGCGAGACGGTGATACGTTTCCCCGTTGTCGACGCCAGCAAGCCTTACGGTGGGCTTGCGTATGCTGAACAGTTTATCAAATCGTGGAAGCGCCACCCATTGATTACGCCGGCAGTGGCTCCGCACGCGCCCTACACGATGTCCCCAAAATGGATGCTGAGAGCCAAAACGCTTGCTGAACGTGAGGGTGTACCGATACTGATGCACATAGCCGAGTTCAAGCACGAGCCGCAATTGATTAAGGAGCGTATCGGTGCCTTCCCAGAAGGCAAATCAGTCGTAGGCTATCTGGAGGAAATAGGGTTTCTCTCAGACGCGTTGGTGGCAGCCCACGTTAACTACCTGGACAAGCATGACATGGCACTGCTAAAACGCCGAGGAGTGGGTGTGGCCCACAATCCAAAGGCCAACGGTCGCTCCAACTCCGGTATGTCGCCCGCCTGGGAGATGTACAAAGCAGGCCTTGATATCGGACTAGGCACAGACGGCCCACTGAGCTCGAATCAGCTGGATATTATAAATGTGATGAGCCATGCGGCGGTTGTTGCGCGGTCTCTGGGCCAAGATTCCACTCGCTTTACGCCCTATGAACTGGTCTACATGGCGACCATGGGCGGAGCCAGGGCCCTAGACATGGAGCAACAGATCGGTTCCCTGGAAATCGGCAAGAAAGCCGATATTGTTATTGTTGATGTGCACGCAATCAACATGCAGCCCCATTACGACCCCTATGCCACCTTGGCTTTTGCCGCTTACCCGGAAAACGTTCGTACCACGATAGTCAACGGCCAGATCGTTGTACGGGACAGAGTGCTGCAGACAATTGACTTGAAGGCCCATTTAAAGGAATGGACGCCGCTGACAAAACGTGTCGCCGAGTTTGCTAAAACGCTAGACTAAAGCGGCTGTCTAGCGTCGATCCCGCTGCTCGTATCTGTAATCCTAGCGAAACACTTTAACATTGCTACGCACCATAATTTGGCGTAGAGGGCACAAATCTGCAAAAAGTGGCCTCAGTGTACTGTTCGCCTTTTCTTCATAACACCATTGGTAACCGTGTCCCGCATAGTAAAACGTACTTACCGGAGGTCGAACTCCGTCGCGTTGAGCTCTGAATGTATTTGACGGGCTGCTACAATCGGTCGGTCGGGTGATAGAATGGCGTGAAGCGGTCTGTCATCCGATTGCTGATAAAACGCGATTGAGGGTAAGCTTTCATGATTGGGTGTCCTCGGGATCACCCCACGGAATGATGGCTAGATGGGAGATATAAATGAAAGTTAGCGCAATGATTGTAACCGTGTTGGTCTTGGCCCACCATGGGATTGCCTATTTTCATGGCGCCGCACACGATCAACTTCAAATACCGATGGCGACTTGGCAAAACGTATTCATTAACGTAGTTATCCTCGTCGTGCCTTTGATTGGGGTTGTGCTGTTGTGGACAAAATGGTCAAGGTGGGGTCTGTTTGGGATCATGTGGGCAATGATCGGCGCCTTGATATTTAGTATTATGCACCACTACATGCTGCAGTCACCTGACCACATCTCCCACTTGCCCGCAGGCGAGGCGCACATCCATGCAAGTTTTATATGGACTGCCAGTGCGACAGCTATTTTGGAGGGACTAGCAGCGGTCGCGGCCGCCTACTTCGCGGCGAAGCAGAAAATTGAGATAGCGACCAGCGCTTAATTAGGTGCAGCCATGACCTTGACCACCAATGGCGATGATCCGAGGGCAATTGCTATTGACGGCCCTCCAATGCGCATACTTAATTCGTCCGCTTGTGGCTATTCTCGTCACCGCCTGAGCTTCGTACCTTCAGCAACTCTTGGAGAAATGCCGACAATAGGGCCACAGGCTAGCACCACAAATAGGGCAAAACAACAAAGCCATCGACTCGACGCAGTTAACCTTCCATGGCATAGAAAAAGATTGCCACAAAGCAGAAATAAGAAACCAGACAAACCCAGCCTTTGATTCTGGTTACTTTAAAGTTGTAGGCGAGTAGCCCATTAACCAGAAGCATTGCTACAAATAACAATAGCAGGCTTAACTTTAAGGAGGGCAAGTCGCCTTCGATCGTAGTTTCTTTGGCAAGGAGAACCAGGGCCGGCACGCCGAGGCAAACAGTGATATCAAAAGTATTAGAACCAAACACATTGGAAATAGCCATAGAACCACCACCGCGTTTGGCGGAGAAATATGACAACAATAAATCCGGGAACGATGTGCCTATGGAAAAAATCAAAGCAGACACCACTGCTAGAGAAACTCCCAGAGCGTAGGATAATTCTACACCCATATAAACGATCCCTGCGCTTACCAAACCAATGGCTGCGGTGCCTGCACTCGATGCTATTACAATCTTCCTCTTAGAGGCGTGTGCGCTCTGAACCTCCTCCCCTTCCTGCATAGAGTGTCGCTGTAAATAAAGAACAACAATGTCCGCGAGGTAGGTAATTCGTCAGAAGTAGGCATCCACTATACTAATTTCGCCGTCTGATAAGAGTAGAATAAGTACTATTAGCGCCACCAGATACACCAGTGAATCTCGAATGAGTACATTCTTGCTCACAGTCAGCGGGCTTGTTGACATGACACCTACAATACCCGTAATGACCAGAATATTAAAAATAGCTGACCAGATGATGGTCATGAATCCAATTTCCAGCGTGTGATACAGAATGGCGCCATTCAATGAAGTGAAAAGTTCAGGCAGTGACGAGGATACCGCGAGCAACGTCGCACCCGCGAGTGAAGCTGGCAGCCGAAAATTGTAAGCAACAGTCTGCCACGCATCCTCTACCTGCTCTGAAATAAAATACAGGCAAGCAAAAAAGACAATCAAACCCAAGGCGTACAACAAAATTATCAAATGGTATCCAAGCTAAATAGTCGTTTACGTGGCTAGCCCGTCAAGTGCGGGTTTGCTGTGTCCTAAGATCTTTAAGCCACGCAGGATCGCAGTGAGTTGATTTCCGCCTTCCACCATATCATAGCGCATCCGGCTGTTCTTAGGCGATTCTACTAGATCACCTTTGAGTTTAACGAGTCAATTGAGTGGCGGCTAAATCCGGAGTGATCTGACTTTCGATGTTTCTGGCTGCGACAGACCCTTCTAATGAAAGTACTAGTCACAACAGCTATAGTATTCGTGGTATCCATACTCGTCAGTTTCCTCAACAACGCGCGTGCCTTCGCACACGAAGACATCTTTTGTCGCTCAGCCTAGTAGGCCCGCGAGCAATGCGTGTAAGCGATGTCTGGCGCGGGTGCGGAATTGTAGCTGAGATGCCAGCGTACGCGAGCCAGATGTTCGCGCCGGAAGTACAGTTCGTCTTCGACGACATAAGTGGGAACGCCGTCGATGCCCGCACTAAAGGCCTCCCGCTGAAGTCGAGCGTTTAGAGCCATGCCTTCGGCCTGCGCCCAGCCTGAAAATAATGCACTATCTGCTCCCGCGGTATCCAGCAGGCTTTCGATGACTCACATGTTTTCAAGATCCAGATCGCGTTTGTCAGGGGTTGCAATGGCATGCGAGATGGTCCAGAGAGGAATTTGCCGAATGAGCTCGGTCGGTTAATATGAGAATCGAAGGAGTATAGATGCGGGAATGCGCGAATTTTAAGTTTCTTAACTTGGCGCTAAAGCGACATGCCATTCAAGTGTTGGGTGAATGGATCCGCATTGGCATCACGATGCCAGGTATATTCCGCCGCCACCGCCACAAATTCAGCGGTCTCGGTTCCAAACAAACGACTGATTACGGCGAGACTCATATCCATACCAGCTGACACGCCGGAGGATGTGAAGTACCTGTCATCTTCAACCCATCGAGCCGCTTCGACCCATTGTACGTCTGCAGGTTCGTTGGTCGCCAGGGCGAAGAATTGCTTGTTGGTCGTTGCTCGCCGGCCCTCAAGAAGTCCAGCGCGAGCCAGTAAAACGGAGCCTGTACAAACCGAAGAAATGACTTTCGCACTTTCAGCCTGCCGACGAAGGAATGACAACAGCGCCTCATTTTCCAGTTGAGGTATGGTGCCAAAACCTCCAGGTACGACCACAATGTCAAGTGTCGGCGCCTCAGACAAAAGGCAATCAGGCATTGCTCTAGGGCCACTGGAGATATACTGCCCCATTGCGCTGGGAACAGGTAGGTCCTCTTCTGCTAGCATCACAATCTCAATCTGCTCTGGTCCAAGCAGTGAGTACATTTCAAGAGGTCCGAACAAATCCAACATTTCGAAACCGGGATAAATTACTGCACCGACTTTGAGTCGAGAATTAGCCATTGGAGTATTCCACACGTTTGGGGCTGGTCGCGTTCTACCAGTTTACCCGTATTTGCATCGAAGGCGCGAATGCCTGCGGGAGATTAAACAAAGACAGTGCGGTCCGGCAAGGCTAGCTGGTGGCATTTGGCCGATTCTACCAGTTCACGGCCTCGTTCAACGAGCCGGTTGGGCGGCGGACTCCTAAATCTGCTCGAAGGCCATGCTTCGCCAAACCTATCGACCGAGCGATTCCAAAAGTCGTTCGACCAACGCTGCGCCGACCCACGATCCGAGGCCTAACATGATGTACAGGGCCACACGACCGTAACTGCCAGCATCGAATGGCCATTCACTCATCTCCATGAGTCGCAGTTCTAGTGCCAGATCGGCCCGCAGCTGTTGAGCATCGTCGACCGAGCGTTTCATCGGGTCGCGGCGCAAGGCAATAGCTGTGCGTATCTGATTGAGTTCGGATTGTTTCGACGCCTTGAGTCGCAGGTGAATGCCCCAAGTAGGCAGTAGCAACGCCAGCACCGCGGCCGCGACCAGCAATACCAGTGTCGTGGCCGTAGCGATCGCGGGTGAGTTCGGATCGAGCCAAAGATTTGCCGATATCGACAGACTGACGACGGCCAGGAGGCTGGAGCGTACGCCCTGTTGGGCATAAGGCTTCACCATGGATGTGTCAAAAAGATCAATGTGACGAATCTGTTTTGCGGTTCGTGAGATTGCGAGCGCCATCCACACGAGGAGGAACATGAAGCGGAAATTGAACCAGCCAAGCAACACCAGTCCCACGAGTGAAAATGCAAATTCGGCAGGCCAACGCCACACCTGCAAGAGCGACAATAGATTGTCCGGTAGATGCAGGAACAAAAAGCACGTAGCAACCGTACCGACCGCACCGACCCAATTGGCCAGGCTCCGAGGAAACAACAAGGACTCTCGATCGAGGGCAAACTGCGTCGTGATCTCATCAAAATGTTCCGTCGTCCAACGACCGAGGTAATACAGAGCCATCGGCAAATAACCCAACATCATGTAAAGCGTTACCAGTGCGCGCACCGCTATGTCGGCCTGGCGCCCCGCTGCTACTTCGTCGACGATGCCAATGAGCCAGCTGAACCACAAAGCGAGCCCGCCAAGGATCGTGGTGCAGACGATACCTGTAGCTACAGGCGGTAAAGACAGGTTGTCAGCCAGCCATTGAAGAGCACGATGCGTGAGTGGCAGGAAAGTCAAAGCGAACCAGTGATCGAGCCGAATTGTATGGCGATAATCTCAGGCGGAAAACGATATTCATGATATTGCGATCGACCATTCATACCGAGATCATGAACTATCGCAGCTCAACTTGACAAAACCCTGCTTACCTTTGAACTACAGAATTTAAGTTTTCGACGCCTGGTAAATGCTCTCTATCGATGCATCGAGCATGGCATTGAAATCTGCTTCCGATTGCTGCGCCGACAGCCCTTCAGAAAGGGCGCGTGAAAAGCTTGCCACCATCGCATGGTTTCTACGTAGTCGGTCGTTGGCTTCATCGCGGCTGTAACCGCCAGACAGAGCAACAACTTTCAACACCTGTTGGTGGTTGATGCAATCGGTGTAAAGATCATCAACCTCGGGTAGGGTCAATTTAAGCATTACCCGCTGATCGCCAGACAACTGATCGAGCTCTTTCAGAATCTCTGCATGAAGTAGCGCTTCGGCTTCCGGTTTCTGTGGGCAGTGAATGTCGACTTCTGGTTCAATAATAGGCACCAAGCCGGCTGCAATAATCTGCCGGCCAATCTCGAATTGCTGTTTAACGAGGGCCGCAATCCCCGCGGCGTTTGCCTGCTTTATTACCGAGCGCATTTTCGTGCCGAAGATGCCTTTCGATTTTGCTTTGTCGAGCACGGCGTCGAGTTCCGGCATGGGATTCATGACCTGAGCACCATTTTCTTCAGCGGCAAGACCCTTATCGACCTTCAGAAATGGAACGACGTTTTTAACGGCCCACAGATAATCGGCGGTGGGTTTACCCTCTACATCACGATCCATCGTGTTTTCGAATAGTATGGCGCCGAGAATTCGATCACCGTTGAAAGCTGGGCTGGTCACGATGCGGCTGCGCATTTCGTGTACCACGGTGAACATCTCATCGTCGTTTGACCAGGCATCATCGGTTACCCCATAGAGACCCAGTGCCTTCGGCGTGCTACCGCCGCTCTGATCCAGCGCAGCGATGAAACCATGTTCAGTTCTAATTTTCTGCAGTTGTTGGTCGAAGTTGCTCACGATCGTCCTCGGATGTTTAATTAGTAAGGAGATTCAAACGAATCAGCGGATATATGTACTCAATTAAAATTTTTGGGCAGGTTGCAGCCTGATCTAACAGATACATTAGCGCATCTGAGCGAAGTTTCTAGCACGGTTATCGTATTGCTTTTGTCGCCCCATGGCCAATGTATTCAGTTTACTCTTTTCCCGACATCATTACATGGTGATGGCGATTTTTAACACACCGTCACGTTGATTGGAAAACAAGTCGTATGCGCTTACGATATCATCCATCTTGTATCGGTGCGTGACCAGTGCTTCGAGATCAACTCTGGAGGAAGCTACAACTTCCATAAGGCGCCGCATGCGCTCTTTTCCACCAGGGCATAGCGAAGTCACAATCTTATTGTCACCCAAGCCGGATGTAAACGCATCCAGCGGTATGGTAAGGTCACCCGAGTAAACACCGAGACTCGACAAAGTGCCACCCGGTCGCAGCGAGCGCAGGCATGCCTCGAACGTTTCCTGGCGGCCCAACGCTTCTATGGCGGCATCGACACCACGCCCTCCTGTTATTCTCATCACTTCGTCAACCGGGTCGACCTTGCTAAAATCGATCACATGATCAGCGCCCATTTGGCGCGATTTGGCAAGTCGTTCGGGCACTGAATCCACCGCAATAATCGTGGTAGCGCCTTTAAGCTTTGCGCCCGCGGTAGCGCACAAACCAATAGGCCCTTGGGCGAATATCACTACGCTGTCGCCTATATTGATATTGGCGCTCTCCGCGCCCGCAAATCCAGTGGACATGATGTCCGGGCACATTAATACCTGTTCATCGGTGAGACCATCGGGGACAGGTGCCAGATTTGCTTTGGCGTCTGGTACCAGTAGAAACTCCGCTTGTGCGCCATCAATCGTGTTGCCAAAACGCCAGCCACCAGCAGGTCGGAATCCATGCTCGGCATTTTGGCCATCTTGCGAGCACTGACCACACAAGCAGGCATTTGAATAGCCTGAAGGCGTAATTGCACCGGCGATCACACGTTGACCCTCAATGAAACCGGTCACCTCACTGCCTAGTTTTTCGATAATACCTACCGGCTCGTGGCCAATGGTCAAACCCTGCTCAACCGGGTATTCACCTTTGAGTATATGGACATCCGTGCCGCAAATCGTCGTGGTGGTTATGCGTATTAGTGCGTCATTCGGTCCTACATCTGGAATTGGTTTATCCACCAATTCTATAGTGTCTTTCTCAACGAATACCAAAGCTTTCATGTTGACCATTTTCTCACCCGCGGACATATTTCAAAAACTACATCGTAATTCCGAGATCACTTTAAGAGGCTGCAAAAGCAACCACAACCCGTTTATTCCATAACGCAGATAAGTACTTCCACTTAGCTGAATAGCTTCAGCGTGGCGCGCTTCACATGCAACCTCCACGTTGCGTAACTATTTCTCCTAAAAATTGATCCGCATCAAATCAACTAAGCCGTTTCGGAGCATACTGGGCTTTTGTTACAGCACACGCTGAGGAGAGGAATTCATGCTACAAGTCAATGAACTGATGAGTCGTGATGTATCGGCCTGCACGCCCGATAGCGCGTTGGATGAGGTGGCACAGATGATGTGGGAAAAAGATTGCGGCGCCATTCCGGTAGTCGACAACGACAACAAGCCGGTCGGCGTCATTACCGACCGTGATATCGCGATGGGCTCCGTCCTGCAGCATGAAGCCAGTTGGAATATCAAAGCGCAAGACATCAGCAAAGATAAGGAAGTGTATTCTTGCCGCGACGAGGACGATGTGCACGACGCGCTACAACTCATGCAAGATAAGCAAATACGCCGCCTGCCCGTGGTCGACAACGATGGCCATCTGACCGGCATGCTGTCGTTGAACGACGTCATTATTCGAGCGACGAAAACCAAAAAATCAAATCTATCCTACGAAGATGCGATCACCACATTAAAGAGCGTATCAGCACAAAGACATTAAAACACTGGAACGGCCCAACGCCGAGACAGTTTTACATCTTGCCTATCCGTACCGCTAACACATCACATGTGGCGCCATGCAGAACCGCGTTAGCTGTCGAGCCGAGAATTAGCTGCACCCCGTGGCGACCGTGACTACCAACAAC
Source organism: Pseudomonadales bacterium (assembly GCA_051008535.1). Classification (GTDB taxonomy): domain Bacteria; phylum Pseudomonadota; class Gammaproteobacteria; order Pseudomonadales; family JAUIET01; genus JBBKXJ01. The sequence goes on from JBPCXM010000309.1 coordinate 16,413, forward strand.
AACAAGGTCCACCTCGTTGGCCTCCGCGACTTTATGTATTTCTGTTGCGGCACGGCCGTTCTCTATGTACTGTTCACCCGTTAGTGCATGTTTCTCGCCGATTTCCCGAAACACCTGCTGCGCATATTCAATCATTTGCTCCTTGATGAGCACCGGTGCGCTTGCGATTATCGCATCCGGATAGATGATTGGCTCCTGCACGTAAATTAAACTGACTTTTTCAGCTTCCGCTGCGAGGCTGAAAGCACGCTCTACAATTTGCTCGTATCCATCCGACAGGTCTAGCGCGATCAATACATGCTTGTAGTTACTCATGGCAAGGCCCCTCGTTGTATGGTGTTAGATACTACATATTTGTGACCATTCCGTAGTTTAACTATACATACGATATCAAACCGCTAGCATCTGCAATTCTGCTTAAAAGGATAGGTAAAACTACTTACTCCGTTTTGGCTGAGCAATTCGATAGCGGGCTGTGCATATAATCGCAATGTGCTAAAAAGTTTTGCATTGTGATTAAAATCCTGCGCCTAACTTGTTTTAAATCAAATTCCCCCCGTCAAGCTGCTGCTACATTGCATCTACTTTATTAATGAATCGCAATGAACGATTGCAACAACAAAGGGGGCCGCACGTGTTGGCAAATATAAAAAAGAAAACGCTTGTAAAGACCGCAGTAGTTTTTGTGACAGCAGGGCTAGCGATGTCCGCACAAGCCACAAAGTTTAACTGGGGTGAAATCGATGGCACCTTTACCTCTACGTTGTCGCTAGGCGCAAGCTGGCGTATGGAAGACCCGGAGGAGGATTACATCGCGCCGGGTAATTTCGAAGGCGGAC
>JBPCXM010000310.1:0-14250 GCA_051008535.1 Pseudomonadales bacterium
AGGCCGGCCATGCCAAAGACTTTAACAGCCGCAAACTCAAGGGCACGCATGCGGCAATTTATGTACTACCCGGCGCTCCCCTGTATTACGAAGCGGTCGCCAGCAACGACGCATTGAGCTACCTTGAATACGAATGCCGCTACGACGAAGAAAAGCGCGCCTATCGCCTGCTACACCCCGCTTACGGCACCTATGTCGGCGGCTTGTTTCTGCGCGAGTCGGGGCTGGGCTTCCTCGGTGCGATCCCAGGTCATATTACCGGTGCGATTGGAGCCATGAGAACAAATAGCGACGAGCACTTTATAGATGGCGAATGCACTAGCGAAGCGAACACACCGCCGGATACAGTTCAATTGAACTAAAAAGTAGCCGGTGGGTTCTTACCGGCTCAGATACTCAACAAACTCTTCAACTCTTTCGCAGGCCCTCGCGCTACCACCAGTATCGTGCCGTCAGGATAATGCAGGCGTAAGCGTCCATCGTCCCAGGTTTCGATTTCGAATGTGGCCTGCAAGCTAATCAGGCTGCTACGGTGGATGCGGAAAAAGACGGTGGGATCCAGGCGATTTTCGAGTTGTTCCAGCGTTTCGTTAGTCCAATAACGTTGGCCGTCCTTGTCGTAAAGATTAATGAGACGATGTTCGGAAACGATGTAGCTGATGTCTGTTACGTTCAATAGGCGAATGCGTTTTAGGTGATGCACCGGCAGTTGCTGACAATAGTTTTTAGTTTCCAACCTGTCCAGAATATCGACCACCGTTTTATCCCAGGCGAAAGTCAAACTCGCAATCACCTTGTCTACGGCCCCTCTCAGACGCTCTTCATCGAATGGTTTCAGCAGGTAATCGACTGCCGCCACGTCGAAGGCCTTGACGGCGTATTCATCGAAGGCCGTGACGAATACCACGGCTGGCACCTGTTCCGGCGACAACAATCGCAACACGTCGAAGCCGTTCATGGCGGGCATCTGAATATCGAGAAACACGAGCTGAGGCTTGTATTGCTGAATCGCTTGCACGGCGCCGGGCCCATCCTCCGCCTCGCCGAGTACGTTGATTCGATTGTCTTTCCCCAACAATCTTTTTAAGCGCGAACGGGCTGCGCTTTCGTCGTCGACAATCAAAGCGCTAACGCTATTCATGCGCCGTGCATTGCCGTCAACTGGATTCGCAGTTCAGCGACCGCGCCACCCTTTCCTCCGTTCGCCAACGACAAGCTGGCGGCGTCACCATAGAGCCGGCTCAAGCGTTCCCGAATGTTTTGTAACGCCAAGCCAAAACCCCCTTCGTGCTTGACCAGTTGTTTTTCGTCCTCTATACCTGGCCCGTTATCACTGACGGTAACGACCAGATCATCACCTTCGGTAAGTGCGCGCACCTGTATATTGGCCGCGCCCAGTTGCTTATCGACACTGTATTTAACGGCGTTTTCTATTAGCGGTTGTAAACTGAAAGGCGGTATTAACTGGCCCTCCACGCCGGGTTCAATGTCAATGGCGTAACCCAGTTGATCACCGAAGCGGGTTTTTTCAATTTCCAGATATATACTCGCAAGACTTATTTCTTGCTGCAGTGCGTAAACGTCTTGCTCCGAGCTCTGCAATACGCTGCGCATTAAATCGGCGAGCAACTGCAGGGTGCGCTCGGCCTTGTCGGGGTCTTCCTTGATAAAGCTTTGGATGGTATGCAAAACATTAAACAGGAAATGTGGCCGAATTTGCGCACGCATCGCGCTTAACTCAGCCTTGGCCGCAAGTTCCGCCAACTCCTTGTTAATTAACGCCTGACGCCGTTGTTCTGCTTGCACTGCCAGCACTTTAAGGTGGCTGTGTAGTTGGTTGGACGCGGCGCGTACTAATTGCAAGGCCTCGGAAAACCACGGGTATTTATTCCTGATAAAACCCAGTTCTATTTTAAGATTGGGCTCACTAGCGTACTCCACCACCTCAGCCACTTGTGACAGCTTAGCGTTGATGCCGACCTCGGTCTCAAACAGATCGGCTAGCGTCGCCCGCGTCATATCGATCGCCGCCGAAGATGTCGTGCATTGTGTCAGGTGCTTGGCAAATTCGTCGCTAAACGCGGCGCGTGACTGGATCTTCGGCATCCATAGCCGATCCATCCATTTTCCCACTTGCAGGATTAGTATCACCGTAACGACGGTGTAGGCTGCAATCGTTAATGGTTTGATTGCCTCGCTCACACTGGCAAGTTGCCATACACACAGCACATGCAGCACGATAAGAACGCCCAGGCGCGCAAACTGCTTAACGATGACGTCGATAAACTCCAAACGGTATCGATACCAGGCGTACAACACCGCAAAAGGCACGGTAACGCAGTGGGCTAGAGTATCGACGAGGCTGTGTTTACCGAGTTTATCGAAATAGTTATCGACAACCATCAGCAACATCACGCCCATCAGCATCGCCACCAACGACCAATGAATCGGCGTTTTGTGGAATCCAAAATCGGTGTTAGCCGAACGCAGCCCGGAGCTAACCATCAATAACCAGAAAAGGCCAAAGCCCAACACCAGGGAATCGGGTTGCAGTACTTTGTGCAACGGATGCTCCGGCCCAACGTGATTAATCGCAAGATAGATATGCGTGATAGCCAGGCAGACCGTGATTGCCAACAGGCCGAAGGACAAGGGCTTTACATTAAGCGAGATTTTCTGCAAGACGACGGCCAACTTGCCGGGCTTGGCGGGTAGCGCTCCGTATTCGCCCAACAAATTCGGTACCAGGGCCGTGCATAGTAAAAGACCAACGACACTGCTTGCCTCCTTCGCCCAGTTCGCTGCGGCGCTATGTCCCGACAACAAAGCGAACATCTGTAAGGCATTGGCAGTCTGGAAAATGGCGCACATTATCATTACCAGCCAAAAACATTGGGACACAAAGCTTTCTTTGCGTTCACCAGCCGACCGCCAGGCCACATAAGAATGCAATGTCGCTGCCGATAGATACAGAAGCACCGAAAGCGAAACGGTTGCCGGATTCATACTCTGGGGTTAGTCGCGGTCATCGTTATTTGTTGTTCTTGGTCAAGCTTACCGATCAGTTGCTTGACCCGGGCGCTGCAATCCTGTTCGATACTATACAGACAGGGTAAATAAAATACCGTCGCGAGGCCAGCCACTAACACGCCCCACAGCATGGCCATCACGGTAGACGTGGTAAAAGTACTGGCACCAAATACTTCATACGCCGCCGGCGCCAGTCCAGCAACAGTCGTGACCGTCGTGATAAAAACCGGGCGCAAACGCAGGGTGGCGCCCTCCACAATCTGCCGGGCATCCAATCTACCGCCGGCCGCGCGCTTGTGTTTGTTGAGCAGGTCTATCATCACCAGCGAATTATTTAGCACCACCCCGGCGAGACCCAACATGGCCATCATCGCGCCTATGTCTAGCGGCATTCCATGCGCTGCAAAGGCAACGATCACACCGCAAAATCCTACCGGGATGGTGCTTAATACTAACAGAGGTTGGCCAAGCGAATTAAACAGTAAAACTAATAAGAAGAACATTGCAGTCAAGCTAAGCATAAACGCCACCGCCACGCCGTCAACAGCTTCATCCTGTTGTACTAATTCTCCCGCACCTATGAACTGCAGTTGTTTGTAACGACGCTCGATTGCCGTTTCTTTCATAAAAGTTTGCAAATCCTGGTTGATTTGCTGAGTCGAAATTTGCTCGCGGTCTATATCAGCAAACACGGTGATCGCGCGTTCGCCGAAGTAGTGTTTAATGGTGGCGGCACCCGGCCCAATTTCAAAATTCACCAGCGCCCGAAGTGGTACCGGTTTGCCGCGTTTATTGACCACGGTGAGCGAGTACAGCGCATCCACCGAACCCTGAAACTCGTGATTAAGCTGCAGTCGGTAATCGATTTTTTCTTCAACGGTTTGCAGTTCATCAATAAGATGACCGTCGAACGCAACACGCACTGCCTTGCTAATATCGGCGATGGTGAGGCCATGATCGGCAATCGCCTCGTGTTGCGGTACCAGATGGACAATATCCTTACCACGCTGATAGCTATTCCAAGTCTCTGTGGTGTGCGGGTGATCGTCGAGGAAATTCATCACCTCATTTAAGGCCTCGAAACGCTGCACATTGCTGCCAATAATTTCCATTTGTAGGGGCGCGCCCCTCGTGGGAGTAAACCGTTCAGCCATTACCAGTATATCGCCATAACCATCCAGCTTAGCGGTAAGCTTACGTAGCTTTTCAACCAGCGCCAGTGATTGGCTCAGTCGTTCTCCCAATGGGCGCAAATGAACTTTGACTATACCCCAGGAGGGTCGATGTCCACGACTGCGGCTAGTTGCACTGCAATGGTTCAGCTCACCCACTTTGTTAGTAACGTGCAAAATGTCTTCTGCCGGGGTGACCGATCGGATCAGTGTCTCCAATTCGCCCAGATTCGCGTTGGTTTGTTCAAGTGGTGTACCGACGGCTAGCTCAATTTGTATGCAAAAAGCGTCAGCCTCATTTTCGGGGTAAAGATTCAGATTAACCTGCCTTAGCCCCCAGGCCGTCACCATGAACATCACTAACAACATAGCGGTAGTGGCCCAGTATGGCCGACTGACAAGCGATGTTAGTACTTGTTGGTAGCGTTGTTCCAGCCGCGTAAACAAGACCCTGGAGCGAACTTCCCTATTTCCCGAATACGTTAGACTATGCCGCATATGCGCGGGTAACATCAACTTGCACTCGATTAGCGAGGCGGTCAGCACAACAACGACTGTGGCCGGCAAGGTCCACATAAACTTGCCCTCCAGCCCGCCGATAAAGGCCGCCGGGAGAAAGGCTAAAACAGTTGTTGCAGCGCCAGCCAGAACCGGACTCAATACACTAGTGGTGCCGTCGATGGCCGCACACAATGGCGACGCACCGGACTCGCTGTGACGAAAAATACTTTCGCTGGTGACAACGGCGTCATCGACCAACACCCCCAACATGAGTATCAGTCCGCTAAGGGTAAACAGGTTGACCTGCAAACCCAACAGTGGCATCAACGCGAAGCTCAACAAAATTGCGATGGGAATTCCCGCAGCCACCCAAATCGTAAAGCGCAGCGGGAAAAATACGATCAAGACCAATAACACCAATACAATACCCGCCAGCGCGTTACTCACCAGCGTGTCGAGCATGGCGCGCGTATAACTCGACAAATCATTCAGCATCGTTATTTGCACACCAGGCGGCAGCTGTTGCTGCCAGCGCTCGACAAACGCATGCAAGTGAGTTGCGGTTCGCAATATATCTGCATGGCTTTTCTTCACGGCAAATAAGCTAATACCACTTTTGCCGTCGGTGGTGGATTGCACTTTGCGCTCTTCGAATCCATAGACGACCTCGGCGATATCGCGGATGCGCACATAGTTACCCGCTTGCGGCGCGCGAATTATCACGTCTTCAATATCTTTGGGCTTCTCAAACTCGCCTATAGTCAGCACTTCGCTTTCAGCGCTATAAGAGCTTAGTGCCCCACTGCTATCGCGTACGTTGCGGCGTTGTACGGCGTTGCTGATTTCGTCGATAGAAATGCCAAGCTGGTGCAGTTTGCCGGCGTCCAGCAGCACCTTTACCTCTCTTTTGCGATAACCTTTGCGTACCACTCCCGCCACACCCTGAACCCTGCGCAATGCTTGCTCGGTTTGGCGCGCGGCGTGGCGCAGGGTTAGTTCGGGTACGTCGCCGGAAATCAACAACTCCGCAACCGGAGCTTTGTCTGTATTGTCATCGATAATTTGTGGCTGCTGGGGTAGGTTCGACGCTAGGCGCGAGGTGGCACGTTCGACTGCTTCCTGTAAGTCGCGCCGCACTTTTGCGCTGGCTTTTCCGCCTAAATCGGGGTCAATCAATATTTCAACGATTGAAGAACCTTCCATGCTGAATGATTCGAGTTCTTCCAGACCGTCAACTTTAAGCAATTCCTCTTCCAATGGAGTAGTAACGGTCAGCTCCATATCCTCAGCACTGGATCCCGGCCGGCGAGTCACAATAATGGGTTCGCCCGCATCGAAACTGGGAAAGGTGTTGTATTGCATTCTTGCCAGCGACAGCAGGCCCGCAATGACGATAAACAGCATGCTTAAGTTGACGAGCAGTGGCCGGCGGACAAAAAAACCAATAAATGATTTCATTCCCTTCTCTACCCAAGATCGCCGTCAGGTTTTCCGTTGATGTTCACCACCACACCACCGATAATCAATTCCAGGCCATCGACAATAAGCAAATCACCTGGCGCCAAGCCACTGGTCACCGGTATCCATGGGCCATCGCTCACGCCGAGCACCGGTTCAACTTCAATCGCCTGTTCTTGCACCGCCTTGTAGACGACGCGACGTTGGCCGCGGTCAACCAACGCCGAGCGCGGTATCAACAATACATTCGCGTTTTGTAAGCCAGTTAGTTCAACTCGCGCAGACATACCTTCTTTTAGCAGTCCGTCAACATTACTGACCGCAAGCTTTAGCACAAAATTGCCAGTATCGCTGTCAGCTGACGAGCCAATCATTTCAATATGACCCGTGTAACTGCGGCCGGGAGCGCCAGGAGAAAGGACACGCAAGGACGCACCGACTTGCAACAGATTCACTTCTTGCTCGGTCACATAGGTGACCACCCTTAGCGTATCGATAGCCTGAATTTGCGCCAATGGTGTGCCCGCCGCAACGGTTTGCCCTGGCTCTACGGTGCGTTTTATGATTATGCCTTCAACCGGACTTTTTACACGGGTCTCTTTGAGCTCATGCCGTGCTAGTGCTTCGGCCGCAAGCGCCGCATTATGTTCGCCCCTGACAGCTTCGAATTCGGTTAGCGCGCGTTTGAGTTGATCGCGAGAGACGGCCTGCTTATTGCCAAGGGCCTGATAGCGTCGATAGCTGGCCTGCGTTTGTTCGAGTTTCGCCCTGACGCTTGTTAACTGTGCCAACACTTTTTGCATGCGCAATTTCTGTTTGCGATCGTCAAGTTTGACCAGCGTGGCACCGGCCACAACCTGCTGACCTTCCTCGAAGTCTACCGATTGGACCACTCCCGGGAAGTCCACACCTACCTCGGCCTTTGCAGAGGATTCGAACTGCCCGAAGGCGAAAATGGTTGGCGCCCACGGCTTTCGCTGCAATTCCACGACTGCAACAGTGACGGGCTTAACAATTGGTTCAGCATGATTGACAACAGCTTGTTCCTGACATGCAGACAATGTACTCAGCATCAGCAACGTGGCTGCTGCATACAGAAGCTTTTGGGTTTTCAACGATCGGTTCGTATAAGACATTCACCCAACCTCCTTGCAAAACAAAGACTAAGGCAAGCTAGACCAGAGATGCACCAGTTTGAGTACCAATCGCAGAATATGGGCACGAATAGCAGCGGTGGCGGCAATCCAGCATTAAAATTCGATCATGTTGTTGTTCTTTGCCACAAATTTAAATACCGTTACGCATTACTCGCGTAGCACATATACAAATCGAGCAAAGAGCTTTCCACCATGCCTTATCCGAAAGATATACCTGTCATTGACCTTATGCTCGGCATCCCCAACAGCGATGATCGGTCAGACTGGTACAAGGCGTTCGAACCCCTGCTTATGGACGAAGAAAGTCGCAAGCTGTTCAAGATGCCGGCCCAATACATGTTTAAGGACATACCCGACCTTTCGAACCAGGCGGACACGATTGCCTACACGATTGAGCAACTGAACAAGCACAACATCAACAAGGCCATGCTTGGCATTGATGATATCAGCCCTACGCATTTACTGGCGCTGGAGATGCATCCCGATCGCTTTGTCGCTTCCTATGAATGCAACCCAAATAAAGGCATGCAAGAAGTCAGAAAAATTAAACGCTTGCAACGTGATTTCGATATCAAGGCCGTTACCGCTTTTCCGGCCGGGCTGTGCCCACAGGTGGCGCTGGATGATAAAAAATGGTATCCGATCTACGCCTGCTGCGTGGAACTGAACATTCCATTTTGTACCTGCGTCGGCGTGCCTGGCCCACGCGTGCCGATGAACGTGCAAAAAGTTGAGCATCTGGACGAAGTGTGTTGGTTTTTCCCGGAGCTAAAAGTAGTGATGCGCCATGGAGGCGAACCATGGACAGCGTTGGCGGTGAAGCTGATGTTGAAATACCCTAACCTTTACTATTCGACAAGCGCGTTTGCACCTAAGCATTACCCCAAGGATATTATCGATTTTGCCAACACGCGCGGTGCCGACAAAATACTGTATGCGGGTTATTTTCCTATGGGCATCGCACTGGACCGGATTTTTAGCGATATGGAGAACGTATCGTTTCGCGATCACGTTTGGCCGAAGTTTTTGCGAGAGAATGCAGAAAGAGTGTTTAAATTGTAACGCCGGGTTTTTCATTCCTTACGCACTTGTGGAAAACGCTGGAAGTAGAATTCATATCCCGCGCTCAGTGCATTCGGGTCAATGCCAAAGTCAGCTTGCAAATCATAACTGACGCGACCGAATCGCCCGCGCGGATGGCTGGCAATATAGGCGTCCATTTCCTGCACCGAAGTTTCGGTGAGAGCTTGGTCGGCAAGTTCATAAACGCGTCTGACCTGCGCCATATTGTCGGCGCAAAATTCGTCAAAGTAGATATCTACCACCTGACTTGACGGCAATGCATCGCGGTCTTCAACGCTGCTACGCAACAGCCACTCAACCATGTTCGCATAGTATTTGCCCCATGCAACAAGGTCCCGGTCTTCGCGCACCCCTCTTGAACTATAGGTCATCATCGTCGCCATTGAGGCTGTAACCGGCACCGGGTCGCGATGTGACACGACAAAGCTTGCATCGGGAAACACCGCTGCCAGTGATTTGAATTCGGCCAGATGCTGCGGCGACTTCAATACCCAACGGCTACCACCACGAAGATATTGCAAACATTGCAGTGTTTTCTTAAGGTATTGATAACTACGCAAGGTATCTTGTTGACTGTACCACTCGCGATAAATTGGGTTAGGACCGGCTACGACTTCAAACTGCATCGTGCAAAAATCCAACGCCAACAATGAAATCTCTTCGTGTGCGTAGAGCGCATCCATCTCGTGCATGGCCCTAAAATGCGGCGAAACTAGGTCGAGCAAAACCAGGCTCTCCTCACAGCGGTCGATGCGCGGTTGGGGGTTATCCCACTCTCCCGCAGTGGGAATAGGTTCTAAGGCTTCCCAATACGGCAATGATCGCAACGAGGAATCTGCCGCCAACAAGTTATGTAAATGTGTGGTTCCCGAGCGTGGCAAGCCGGTCAAAATAATCGGGCGGCTAATTTCAATATCCAGAATCTCGGGATGATTCTTGACGAGGTCTTCAACTCGCAGCCGATTTACAAGGATTGGCAACACAACTTGCTGAGCTTGCATCACACCCATTTTAGTCATTTTTGCAGCGTTAAAACCGGCAACCGCAACCTCTAAACCTGCAACGAAACTCATGTCGCCGTAATCCTGAAAGCCGGATACCCCGCAGGCTTCATCGAGGTAATCGGTCACGGAAATGGGGCCGGTCGACACAGGCAGAGCATCGATGGCCGCTTTTATATCGGGCGCCAATGGCTGATTAAGAATATCAGTGCTGCGTACTGCGTTCGATAGTGGCATTCAAAAATCCTCGCCTGCTTGTTCGCCGCTCGTTGTATATAGCGGTATAATCGCATACTCGATATTGCAGCGGCAATTGCTGCATACTCTTCTAATCAGAAAGACGACTCAATATGATCACATACGACTACGTAAAAACCCGTCGCGAGGATGTGCGCCCCATTACGCCCAAGGCGGCGGCAGTAACACGCAAAGTGATGCGCGCGTTCACTCGCCTGAACGTTTGGGTTTTCAAGAAAAGCCAGGGCCGCTTGATGAAAAATTTCCCCGGCGGCTACCCCATCTGTGTTGTATCTATGACGGGCCGCAAAAGCGGTCAGAAGCGGGAAATCGCATTGATTCATCTACCCCATGGAGACAACAAGATTATCGTTGCATCGCAGGGCGGCATGGATACTCACCCTGTGTGGCATTATAACCTGCAAGCCAATCCGAATATTGACATTATGGTCGGCGGCGACACGCACGCCTATACGGCGCGGCAGGTGAGTGACAACGAGAAGAGTGACTTGTGGCCGCACCTCCTTAGCTTGTACCCCGACTTCGACGAATATCAGGCCCGCACTGATCGCAATATACCCGTGTACTTATGTGAACCGACTTAAAGCACCGGACAGCAAATCTACAACTGATACGCGATGCGAACAAGCTTAGTCGTTAGCGTGCTGCTGGCGCTGGTATTTGGCGCCCTACTTGGCTACCTAGGCGCACAGCACAGCTCAAGCGGCAGCGCTGTTAAGACTGAGACAATCGCGCAGCCAAAGCCCGTGCAGAAATCACTCGATGTCGTTCTGATCAGCGACGAGGACGCGCAACGGTTGCGCACCGAGCACTACGCGTCAGTTGGCAGTCTGGTCGACGTCCTCAGTCTGCCCACGCAATTTGCGCAAACAGAGGCTATGGTAGCGTTGGCCGCGCGTTCGGACATTGATGCCCTCATCCAGCTGATCGCCGCCACACGCAAAGTAGGCCCTGATTCAACGCGGCAGCGATTGCTGATTATTTCTCTATTACGTTTTACCGAGCTTAATGCACCATTAGCCCTTGAGTACCTGCTAAGCAGCAACCTGGACGCCAACGATTCACAATTACTCGCTGTTTTTTTTGGAGCATGGGCCACAACAGATTTGAATGCGGCTCTACGGGGCGTGCGGCAACTAAGCCATCCTCAACATATTCAGATTTCCGGCGACGCAATATTAATGGCGCATAAAGCGCATGGGGAGGAACTGGCTCAAGACATAGTGGGGCAACTGCCCAGCGAGTATAGCACGCAGCGTTATGCAATGACGGCACTCATCCACCGTGCCGGCACCGCGCCCGCCGAGGCATTCAAGGAAGCGCTTTTAATCGAAGACCTGCAACAGCGCGGGAGAGCATTGCACTCAATAATGACAACTTGGGCGTTGCAAGATGTGCGCGCCGCAGCAAGTCATGTACTTAATCTACAAAACCCTGATCTTAGAAAGAACTTGGTATACAGCGTTGCACAGCAATACGTAGATCAATATCCCGACGCGGCACTGGAATGGATACAAACCAATCTGGAGGATCAGCAGCGTGACAGTATGTTACGAGTGGCAATCGGACAAATCGCCCGGCACAACCCGCAGCGCGCCATCAACTATCTTGAAAAGTTTCCAGCGGCAAAGCGGCAAGCCAATATGCCACAAACGATAGCCACGGCTTGGGCAAGCAATGACCCGCAAGCCGCTATCGACTGGGTAAACACGCAAGATCCGCAACAAGCCGCGCAAGCACTGCGTGCTATTGCAAGAGTTTGGTCCACGAAAGATCCCGAAGCCGCGGGTCGTTATGTCGAAAATCTCCCTGCTGAATCCAGGCAAGGTTGGATTATCGGCGTTGCGGCATCCTACGCGCAGCGCGACCCGCCAGCCGCCTTAAGCTGGCTGCAACAATACGACGCCGAGCAGGGCTACTCGGCAGCGTTAAACAGCATCCTCACTCAATGGGCACATCGTGACCCACGTGCCGTACTGGCTTATGTGGAACGCCAACCCGAAGCACAGAAGTTATCCAGCGTCGTGGTCAATTCAATGTCCCGGCTGGCACAGCAAGACACGGCTGGCGCCGCAGCCATAGTGGAAGCCATGCCGGAAGGCCCCGTACGGCAATCTGCCGCTGGCGCGCTGGCCGCACAGTGGGCACGTAAAGACTTACCAGCGCTTGATAACTGGGCGGCTGGTCTTCAATCTGGACCCAGCCGGGACCGTGTGATTGCAGCATTCGTTCCACGCCTAAACGACAATCCCGAGCGCGCGATCGCGCTGATCAATTCGCTGCAGTCTGAACAGGCCCGGGCAAGATCGGCACTGCAATTGATCGCTACTTACAAGGCGGATAAAAATCAAGCACAGGAAGTGATAAGGAATGTGGACTTGCCGGCTGCAAGACGGCAACAATTGAGCGATTCGTTGAGCCGCGACTGAAGTCGCGGAGATGGCAGGTTAACAAAGTCACCAGACGATATTCGTCGCACAGTTAATATCCCGGTATAATCGCATACTCTATGTGACAGGAGCTGGCGGGCGGTAAGCCTGCATAATTTCCTATGCGCACAAGTCTGATCGTTAGCATAGCGTTGACCGTAGGCGCCCTGCTCGGCTACTTCGGCTCCAGGTATAACGCAAGCAGCGACGTAACCAGACCCGCCGTAATTAAGCGGCCGATAGCCGTGCCGGCACCACTCGATATTACGCTACTCAGCGAAGAGGACGCTCGGCAACAGCGCGCCGAGAATTATCAATCCGTGCGCGGAATCGCGGACATACTCAGTCTGCCAACGCAGTTTGCGCAAACCGAGGCTTTGGTGGCGTTGGCCGTGCGCTCTGATGTAAATACCATAATCGAGTTGCTGGGTGATGCGCGAGGAGTAAGCCCTGGCTCGACGCAGCGGCAAATGTTGACCGTTTTGTTATCGCGGTTTGCCGAACTCGATACACCGTTAGCGCTTGAATATCTACAGAGCAGCGGCCTGGCTAACAAAGCACCACGGTTGCTAGATTTTTTGTTTGGCGCATGGGCCAAAACCAACCTAAATTCAGCACTACGCGGAGCGCAACAACTCAGCGATCCGCAGCATATTCAAATCGCTGGCGATGCAATTTTACAAGCCCATATGGAGCACGGCGAAGAATTAGCACAAGACATAAAGGCGCGACTGCCCAGCCAATATAACGCAGAACGATATGCATTCACCGCACTCACGCAACTCGCAAGCAGTGCACCGGCGGAGGCCATCAAGAAAGCGCTACTAGTCAAAGACCGACAGATGCGCGATTCGGCAGTGTTCTCCATAGTAAACACATGGGCGCAGCAGGACCTGCTAGCGGCAACTGATCATGTACTCAATCTGCCGGACGGGCGGTTCAAGGACGAATTGCAACAGACTATTGCGCAGCATTATGCAAAGCAGTCCCCCGCCACGGTGATGGAGTGGATAGAAAGCAACTTCGAGGGTCAGCAACGCGGCAATATGATGCAATCCGCGCTGGGTCAGATTGCACAACGAAATCCAGAGCTAGCCATAAGCTTCCTGGAGAAATTACCCGCGGCGCAGCGGGACCTGAATATGTTGCACAACGTAGGCACCGCTTGGGCACGGAAAGACCCGCACGCAGCGGTCGACTGGATAAACAAGCAGGAACAAGAGGTTGCGGCTACCATGCTGAGTTTAATCGCCCAGGAGTGGGCAATGAGAGATCCGCAAGCAGCGGGCGAGTATGTCGAGAATTTGTCGGCAACAACTCGACAACAGTGGATCAGCAGCGTCGCCTCTGGCTACGCGCAGCGAGATCCAGCCGCTGCGTTAAGTTGGCTGCAGCAATACAATACCGAACAAGGTTACGCGAACGCTTTAGACAACGTGCTCAGCCAATGGGCATATAGCGATCCACCGGCTGCACTAGCTTACATCGAACGCCAACCAGACGCGGAGAAATTCCCCAACGCCATTGTTAACGCGATGTCGTCCCTGGCCGAGCGAGACACGGCTGAAGCACTAGCCAAGGTCGAAGCGATGCCGGAGGGACGTTTACAGAACGCAGCAGCCGGCGCGCTGGCCGATACGTGGGCAAACAGAGATGCGCAGGGCCTGGACAATTGGATCAAAACTCTCGATGCCGGACCCGTTCGTGACCGCGCGGTTGTAGCGCTGGTTGCAAACCTTGGCGACAAACCCGAGCGAGCCATCACGCTGATCAATTCGATGCAGTCTGAAGAGGCCCGACTCAACTCAGGTATGCAGCTTTTGCTTGAATCCGGGGCTGGTGGGGATAAGGTAAAGGAGCTGACAGCACGCCTGAATTTACCCGATAATAAACGCCAGGAAATAATCAACACCATCCGCGCGTATCAGAACTCGTCGCCCTCATCATTCGATTTCCGAGTAGGCGGCTAAAAATCCATCGGCAGTTGCAAATAGTTTTGATACACATAGTCACGATGCTCAAATAAAATATCATCCGCCGCTGCCCAGATCTCATCCGGATAGTTTTCGTAAACCGGCCTGATCACATCCGGTAAGGCGCACAGCTCCGCTGGCAAGGGCTTGAACATAACGGCAAAGGTTGCCCAGTAAATATCCAGCGC
>JBPCXM010000311.1:0-9026 GCA_051008535.1 Pseudomonadales bacterium
ATAAGCGGCGCAGCGTGCGGATCAGAAGAATGTATTGCGATATGCCCACGGCTCAACGGGCGACACTGTGAAATTGAAGTCAGAAAACCTGGGTAGGCATCCGGCTGAATAGGCCGTTCGCCATCGGAAGAATTTGTAGCATAAGTTAAGGGCGAAAAGTAGAGCTGCAAGTTCGGTCGCGCGCAGGCGGCGCTACTACGAAAAAAACCGCCAGCCTGATTTACACCAATTGCCAATGGCCCACGACGCAAGGCCAGGTATTGCATACCTGCAAAAAGTTTACCCCACCAAGGCCGAAGTTGGTTGTTCAAAGTCGGCTCGGTGGCGTGATAATAATGGCTTATCGCCAAATGGTCTTGCAGGTGCTGGCCAACGTTTGGATTATCCAGCACCGGTTCGATGCCCAGGCCACTGAGCTCACTTACCGCTCCAACGCCGGATAGTTGCAACAGTTGCGGTGAGTTGACGGTGCCGGCCGCGACGATCACCTCGCGTTTTGCGGCCACCGAATGCAAGACGCCTTGTTGGGCAAACCCTACGCCCGTTGCGCAGTGACCGTCAAACAATAGTTTGCTAGCCAGAGCGTTCTTGAATAGCGTCAGGTTACGCCGCATCAATGCCGGTCGCAGGTAGGCACGCGCCGCCGACATGCGACGACCATGCTTTGCGGCAATCTGGTACATGCCCACGCCTTCGAGATCCGCGGCATTGAAGTCGTCGATTTCTGCTAAGCCCAACTCGCCAGCAGCCGCTATAAAGCGGCGGCAAATTGGATGATAGTGGCGACTCGCATCTTGCACATACAGCTGGCCGCTGCCACCGCGATATTCATTCGCGCCTTTAGAGTAGTGTTCAGACTTTTTAAAGTACGGTAACACATCGTTCCAACCCCAACCGTGATTACCTTGTGCGGCCCACTCGTTATAGTCTTCTGGCTGGCCACGGATATAGACCATGGCATTGATCGAGCTTGAGCCACCCAATACTTTGCCGCGTGGCCAATACGAACCGCGCCCATTCAAACCCGCCGATGGCTGTGCCGTATACATCCAGTTAAGCTTTTCATCGGCGAAGGTTTTGCCGTAACCCAGCGGCGTTTGAATCCAGAATTTTCTATCGCTGCCACCGGCTTCGAGAATGCAAATCGAGTAACGGCCATCGGCACTCAGTCGATTTGCCAGCACGCAGCCCGCCGATCCGGCACCGACGATCACATAGTCGAATTCGGCAAGTACTGATGATTTATTTTTGCTGGTCAATGTGATTTGCTTCTAACGCGCTGCGGAGGGCTGAATCGAGGGAGAATTTTCGGGACCTTCTCTAGCAGGGACGCTAGGGATAGAGCCTCCAGGGACGGATTCACTCGGTTTAGCCCGGTCCCGAAGCTTGAGTAAGAGTCTTTCATTTCCATTAATCATTGCGCACACAAATGAGTTTATACTAGGCTCGCCAAATCTTCAGCGCTCTCCGCTTGAAACAATGAACACAATACCAGAACCCGCACGCGAAATTCCTGTAGTTCACAGCACCGAAGTACTTGTAGTGGGTAGCGGTCCCGGCGGTTTAGCGGCGGCCATTGCAGCGGCACGCGCGGGTGCAGACACAACACTGCTCGAACGTTATGGTTGCTTTGGCGGCAATATCACGCAAGTAGGTGTGGAGGGCTTCGCCTGGTATCGTCACGAACAAACGGTCGACAGCGAAGGCATTGGCATTGAGTTTGAAGAACGCGCCAAGAGCATGGGCGCGGCCATGCCGGAGCCACAATCGATAAGCCATTCGTTAGACGGCGAAGCATTCAAGTATGTTGCCGACCAATTGGTGGCCGAAGCCGGCATTACGCCCATGCTCCATCGCCTGATGGTGGTGCCCATCGTAGAGGGAGACGTTTTAAAAGGCGTAATTGTCGAAAGCAAGGCAGGTCGAGAAGCCATTCTCGCCAAGCGCATAGTGGATGCAACTGGTGACGCCGATGTTGCCAGCCGTGCTGGAGCGATAGTCCACCAAGCGCCACGCGAAAAACTTATGGGCGCTTCGGTGATGTTTTCCATGACCGGGGTTAACAAGCAGAAGTTTATCGAGCATGTGAAAGCGGATCCGCAAACCTACGGCGACTGGGCGGGCGGCGAATGGAGCATAGAAACATCCGGCAAGGAAGACCAGATGTTCTCGCCGTTTTTGCGCAAACCGTTTGAGCAGGCGATTGCAGCTGGCTTGATTCCGCCAACGCTCAATACCATATGTGGCACCTGGGGTACGGTTTCCGATCAGGGAGACTTGACCTATCTCAACTTGGTTCACTTACAGAATCTCGATGGCACCAACCCCGACGATTTGACCTACGGTGAGATTGAGGGTCGTAGGCAGGCTATGCTCGCCGTGCAAGCACTAAAGCGCTACACCCCCGGTTGTGAGGATGCCAAGTTACGTAACTTCGGCATGTCAATCGGTATTCGCGAAACTCGAAAAATTGATGCGCATTACAATATGACAGCCGCTGACGTGCGTGAGCAAGGTCGTTTCGACGATAGCATTGGTATATTCCCAGAGTTTATCGACGGCTACGGTATTCTGATTCTGCCTACTTCGGGTCGCTATTTCCATGTACCCTATCGTTCATTGTTGCCCAAAGGGGTCAGCCATTTAATTGTCACCGGGCGCAGCATAGGCGGCGATAGAGATTCACATGCGGCGGTAAGAAATATGATGTGTTGTGCGGTCAGCGGCCAAGGCGCCGGCGTTGCCGCCGCTGTGTCGCTACAAAGTGACGTTGATTTTGCCGATGTCGATATCAAGGCCGTACAAAAAGTACTGCTCGACCAGGGCGCAAGAATTTACTAAGCGAGTTGCGCTAACTGCGCCGTATTAACCCGCATGCGGTGTTTCATCAACACCCAAGTTGCCAGCGCACCTACCAAAGACACCGCAGCGATGTAGGAAAAAAACAGTTGGTAACCCTGCACAATGGGATAGTTGCTGAGTAGGTAGCTACTGACTTGCGGCACGTAGAAGTCCGGGCTGTAGCCAATAACAGAGATCAACCCTATAGCCGACCCGGTGGCTGTTTTCGGAATCGGGCAGTCTTCCAGCAATGCCCAGATTAAACCACGCAAAGCGTAAGCAAGAATGCCGAACGGCACGATAAACACCCATAACATCCACGCGCTGGATGCGGAAGTATTCATCGTCGCCAAAAATAAACAGGCGGCAGAACCCACAATAAACGCACAAACCATCATTTTGTCATTGCCGTAACGATCACCGAGTATACCGCCGAAGATGCCACCGATCGGGCGCATCCACAGCTTGGTGGTGCCCATTGCCATAACGGCGGCGAGCGTCAAGCCGAAGCCAGCGTTCTCGGCAAAACTCGGAAACTCAATGGTTGCCCAGAAGATATGGTAGACGGCCGTCAGAATAAGGCACAGCAACCACACCGAGGGTAGTTTGATGATAGTTAAAATATCCTTGAGATTGGCGCCAGATTTGTAATCCCCGCCCTCTTGCGCGGATTTCTTACCGGTGAACATCATCACGCCAGCCAAAACCACGCAAGTAACAGCATAGATGATAATGACGGTTTTCATGCCATATTCTCGGTTCACGTACCAGGCGAAAATAATCGAGGCGACTGTCATCAATATCGCCTCAAACAAACCACGCGTGCCCTCTAGCACACCGAACATGCGCCCTTGCTCGTCTTTGCCGCCGAGGAAGTTGGTTTGCTTCAGCATGGCGGACCAGAGAATGCCAACACCGATAACGCCCCAAAGGGCATAGATCACCACTAGTGATTCATAGCTTGGAATCGTGGCATACCAGAAATACGTGGCAGCACTGGATAACAAGGCAATTACCAATAGTTTGCGCGGTTCAACCTTGTCCGCCAGCCAACCGCCGGGTAAGTAACAAATCATACAAGCGAGTGCATAGGTGGAACTGAGATTTCCTAATTGGGTTTCTGTCAGCTGAAATACATCCAACAAGGACGACTTAAAAATCTGCCGTAAATACGGCATGCTGTAAATAACGGAAACCGACAGTGCCAACATCAGCACTTGCACATAATTAAGTACTCGTTGTCGGTCCACATTCGTAAAATTCACAAGCAATACTCTTTTGGTTCTAGGTGTAGATGATCTGCTTCGTAGTAGTGCTGCTCAGCAATGGTCTCATTGAGCAACACGCCAAGACCTGGCTCGGTGGGTGGTATCACGTAGCCATCTTCCCACTGAATCGGGCTTTGCAGAATTTCAGTATAGAAACCACCCCAGGTTTTAATACTTTCCAGAATCAGAAAATTGGGGCTGCAGGTACTGATCTGGATATTGGCCGCCCCCACAACCGGGCCGCAATATAAATGCGGCGCAATCTGCGCGTAATGCGTTTCAGCCATACCGGCGATTTTCTTGGCTTCCAGCAGGCCACCGCAGCGCCCCAGGTTCATTTGCAGTATGGAAGCCGCCTGGTCTTGCAGCACGCGGGCAAAATCGTGTTTGGAATTCAAGCGTTCACCAGTGGCGACCGGGATGCTGGTGGCTTGCGCGACGCGCGCCATTTCTACGGTGTTTTCCGGCGGGGTCGGCTCTTCAAACCATAAGGGGTCGAATTGTTCCAGCCTTTTCGCCAGACGAATCGCGCTCGACGTCGTCATTTGCCCGTGGGTGCCAATCAATAAGTCAACGCTACCGCCCACTGCCTCACGCAGGCAACGTGTATACTCCTCGGTTAACTCCAAACTGGGCGAGGATAGCTGACGAGGGTCCATGCAGGAGTAACCACCGGTGGGATCAAACTTAAGCGCCGTGAAGCCGCTTTCCACATACTCCAGCGCGCGCTTAGCCGCAAGTTGCGGATCAGTGTAGGCGTCGGTTGCATCGCCCTCATGGGCATAAATATACGTGTAGGTGCGCAAGCGTTCGTGTACTTGGCCACCCAACAACTGGTATACCGGTTTGTTGACCGCTTTACCAATAATATCCCAGCAGGCCATCTCGATGCCGCTGAGCACGGCCCCCAATGATAGGTCTGGGTGCTGGGTATAGCCCGAGGAATAGATGATGCGCCACAGTTTTTCGATCGCGAATGGGTCAGCGCCAACAGCATGACGATTGAACACGTCCTCGATCATGTTAACGACGACATGTGGAGAAAACGGCGGGCTATACACCTCGCCCAAACCCTCGATGCCGTCATCAGTGATCAGTTTCAGAAAAATAAAATAGCGACCACCCACTCCCGGTTCGGGATTTCCTACCACCCAGGTTTTTAGTTCGGCGATTTTCATAGTAGCTTTGGTATCCTGGCCGATCAATTAGGATGATGTATCATGCGCAGGATAGCACAGCAAACATCTGAAAGAAGGTGTATGGAAATTTCAGCGAGAATGGCAATATATCTAATTTGCAGGAGAAAACTATGTTAACGCTTCATTTCGCTCCTAATTCAAGAGCCGGTCGGATTGTTTGGTTGCTGGAAGAATTAGAGCTGCCATACGAGATCAACAAAATGGCCTTTCACCCCAGAGACCTCAAATCCGACGAACACCGCTCGCGTCATCCGCTTGGTCGGATACCGGTGCTGGATGATAATGATGTCAGGCTGTTTGAATCCGGCGCGATCGTTGAATATATTCTGGAACGGCACAAAAATGGTGGCTTGAAGCCTCCAGTCGATGCACCAGAGTTTCCCGCATACCTACAATGGTTCCACTACTGCGAAGGCATGGTGATGCCGCCGATGAATACCATCGTTGTACATACTCTGCTGTTGCCAGCCGAACGGCGCGATGAAAACGTGTTAGCGCAAGCGCAGCGCTTGCTGGCCAAGGCCCTTGCACCTGTTGACGAAACGCTGGCAGGCAAGGACTATTTAATCGGCGATTTTTCCGCTGCCGACATTATGTTGGGCCACGCCTGCTTTATGAGCAATAGGGCCGGTTGCATTGCTGAAGACATGGCGCACTTAAAGGCTTATGTAGAAAGGGTTGCCGCACGCCCCGCATTCAAAACCGCGATTGAGATGGAGTAGAAGAATAGCCATGACAAAAAAAAATCAAACCAGGGGAGCCGTCCTGGTCGTCGGCGCCGGCGACGCTATCGGCTCGGCCATTGTTCGCAGTTTTGCGCGCGAGGGACTGGAAGTTGTTGCCGTTCGTCGCAACGGCGAAAAGTTACAATCGCTCGTAGATGAGATGAAAGAGGAAGGCTTAACCGTGCACGGTTGGTCCTGCGATGCGCGCAAAGAAGAGCAGATTCAGGAACTCTTTAAACGCGTTGAGTCTGAAATAGGCGCGCTGGAAGTTGTTGTCTTTAACGTTGGCGCAAACGTGCCGCTAAAAGTGCTGGAAACCGATACTCGCAAGTTTTACAAAATATGGGAAATGGCTTGTTTTGCCGGCTTTCTAACTGGCCGGGAAGCAACAAAGTATATGACCGAACGCGGTCGTGGCACGATTATCTTTACCGGCGCCACCGCCAGCGTTAGAGGCTCCGCAGGTTTTGGCGCATTCGCAATGGCTAAACATGGGCTGCGCGCGTTCGCGCAAAGCATGGCTCGCGAGTTGGGTCCGGAAAATATTCACGTGGCGCATGTTCTCATTGACGCTGCAGTTGATACACCTTGGATACAAGAGAACGTTTTACCGCATTTAAAAGAACGCAAAGCAAACGATATTGTAGCGCCCGAATCAATCGGTACAGCCTACGTGAACTTGTACAAGCAAACGCCAGATGCGTGGACTTTTGAGATGGACCTGCGACCCTGGTGTGAGAAATGGTGATCAGCAATCAAGACGAGAGGTTGGTGTCCTGTCCGGGTAATTCGTTGAATAACAGCGTGCCATATAAAGCGTCTGGCAAGGCGCGACTCGCCGCTAATGGCCTTAGTCCTTCGCAAGAGGCGCAACGACGCCAGACGCTTTATATGGCGCGCCCTTCGGGAGTTCACAGAAAACGCCACTACATCGTTGCATTTCTTGCCAATATGTCCAATATTACCTGCGAAACGCGCCTTGTATTGGCGCTTTCAGTGAGCTCTGTTATCCAACGAATTACCCGGACAGGACACTAAATGATGTCAAAGAGTATTGAATTCTATTTCGATTTCGGTAGCCCAACCAGCTATTTGGCACACCATAGACTAAAAGCAGTCGCCAAGCAGTTTAACGTTGGCATTGATTATAAACCAGTGCTGCTAGGAGGAATTTTTAAAGCAACAGGCAACGCGTCGCCCATTACGGTACCCGCCAAGGGTAACTATATGTTCGCAGATTTGCAGCGCTACGCGAAAATGTATGGTGTTCAACTAGAGATTAATCCGTTCTTTCCGATCAATACCATAACGCTAATGCGTGGCGCAGTCGCAGCGCTACAACTCGATAACTTTTCGAATTACGTGGATACGCTGTTTGACGCCATGTGGTCAACGCCAGTCAACCTCGGTGATCTGGAGGTATTGCAACAAGTATTCACCGATGCAGGCCTTGATACAGAAGCTATTTTAACGCTATCCCAAAACGACAGCGTTAAGGAAGAGTTGAAACAACGCACCAGCGATGCAGTTGAACGAGGCCTGTTTGGTTGCCCAACCATGTTTGTCGATGGCGAAATGTTTTTCGGTCAGGACAGAATCTTCTTTATCGAAAAAATGTTGGACGATAAGCCCAAGTGAACCCAAGGTAACCTATTGGCAGAGGTGTTATGTCTGACGCGAATGTAGCTAATGAGCTGGGTACCGAGGTTGCTGAGCTGAAACAGCGTTTCCAGCAGTTCATCAACGATGAGGTCATTGCGGCGGAACCGATTCTTGATGCCAGTGGCGACGCGTGGGATCAAGAGATGGCGAAGCTCAAAGCACGCGCCAAAGAACTTGGGCTTTGGGCGCTTGGCCATCCGGCTGAGATTGGCGGCGGTGGTTTGCCGTTTATGGCTTTTGTGCACATGAACGAAGTGATCGGCCGCTCGCATTACGGGCAGATGGCGGTGGGGTCTATCTCCATGCAAGACTCCATCATGCTGCACCTCTATGGCACCGAGGCGCAGCAGGCGCAATGGCTAAGACCACTGGTTGACGGCGACATCTACCCCTCCGTAGGTCTGACTGAGCCGGAAGTGGCTGGATCGGACCCGACTTTGATGCGAACGACAGCGGTACTCGACGACGACGAATGGGTAATCAACGGCCACAAATGGTTTACCAGCGGTGCCAATGTTGCCGCATTTACCAGCGTTTTCTGTGAGACCGAACCCGAGCAGCAGAAGCACGCCAGGTTTTCTTCCATCATTGTGCCCACTGATACGCCCGGCTACGAAATCAAACGTGTCGTACCGACCATGGGTAGTACCGCAGGCGGTCACTGCGAAGTCTTGTTAAACGATGTTCGGGTGCCCCGGGAAAATTTGCTTGGCGAGCGCGGGCACGGTTTCGTTATTGCACAGAAACGTCTCGGCCCTGGCCGAATTTTTCACTGTATGCGCTGGTTAGGGCAAGCGCAACGCGCGTTCGAGCTGATGTGCGAATACGCGACTGTCCGCTATGCCCACGGCTCAGTATTGGCTGAGAAGGGCGAAATTCAACGTTATGTGGCCGAGTCGGCCGCAGAGATTCAAGCAGCGCGCTTGATGACCCTGGATGCCGCCCGACTGATGGATAAGGGTGACGAAGCGCGCGTGCAGATATCACTGATTAAATTTTGGGGCGCAAGAATGCTACACAACGTGATCGACCGCGCCATTCAAGTGCATGGCGCCCTCGGCGTCACCAGCGATACACCGTTAGAACATATGTATCGCGAGGCGCGCTTCGCCCGAATTTATGATGGCCCCGATGAGGTGCATCGCATGGTAGTCGCACGACGCTTGCTTAAAGATCCGGTTGGCAATGCGCCTTGGTAACGAGCACTGACACAGATTTCCTACATATACTTCATTATTTCAGCACGGGCGACGACCATGCGATGCACCTCATCGGGTCCGTCGGCCAAGCGCAGCGTGCGCACGCCGGCATACATATCCGCTAGCGGGGTC
>JBPCXM010000312.1:0-4876 GCA_051008535.1 Pseudomonadales bacterium
TTGGGTACTACGGCGACATCCTCTGCAAGACCGGGCTGGTCCAGCGAAAGAACAATTTCGTCACCCTCCTCGATACCCTCCGTCACTTCGGTAAAGTTCCAGTTGCGAATACCCAACTTTATGGTAATAAGCTCCAGCGCGCCGCTGTCAGGGTTGTAGCGGTAGACCTGGTCATCCTCCATCACCGCTTCGGTCGGTATACGCAGCACCTCATCGCGAGTGTCCAGAATGATATCTATGTCTGCGCTATAGCCTACCAGCAGCCTGGCCCGCACGTCGGGGTCGTCAAACAGCACATCAATCTCCACCGTACGCGCCTGCTTCTCCAGGTCCAGCACATAAGGGGCAATGCGATCCAAAAGGCCATTGAAGCTTTCGCCGCGAAATGCGTCGAGACTCAAGCGCGCGGGCAGACCTTTTTTGAGTTCGCCGGCGTCTACTTCGTCGATTGGCGCGGTCACATAAAGACAGCCATAGTCGATCAGATCTACCGCCGGTGGCGTAGCGACACCAGGCGGTGAGGGTGTGACATATTCGCCTATTTCTCCGTTGATTTCGGCGACGATGCCGTCGAACGGGGCGCGCAAATAGGTCTCCTCGAGCAGCGCCTGATTCATCTCTAGATTTGCCTGTGCGACCTGCTCCTCGTCTCCGGCCGCCTGGCAACCAAAACGGCCAGCCTGCGCCCGCGTGTGTGCAAGCTCCGCTTGTTCCTGTGAGGCCAGTTGTTTTTTGTGCAGGGCCTGCATCCGTTTGGCTTCGCGTTCAGCATTGGCGGCTTCGACACACATTTTTTCCGCGTTGTGGCGCGCCGCCAACAGGCGTGCTTCGGCTTGCGCCGTCATCGCCTTGCGGTCCTTGTTCCACAGGCTCAGCAATACTTGTTGCGCCTCCACGTCGTCGCCCTCATCCACCAGCAATTCATCCACGCGCCCACCGATAGGCATGGATAGCTTGGAACGGCGGCAGGCCTTGACCGTACCTGCTCGCGTGTTGGAGACAGTTTTATCCACGGTGCCGCGGCCCACTTTATGCAGGGTGACCTCGGGAGGCGGCTTCCTACCCGCGTACCAGATACCTGCGACTGCTAAACCGATGACTACGATAAGGGCGATCGCCTTTTTCACGCTGGCTGGATTCCTTGGGCTGGTAATTTCAGGTTAATCGTTGATGGCACACAATAACGCAATGAAAAACAAAAACACAGCGTATAAAGGCCATCGATTTCCAGAAGCGATAATCAGCCACAGTGTCTGGCTGTATCATCGATTTTTTCTGAGCTTCAGAGAGGTGGAGGAGCTGCTCGCGGCTCGTGGAGTACGCGTTAGTTACGAAACTGTCCGGCACTGGTGCCTCAAATTTCCGTCTAGCTTCGCGAAAAATCTCCGAACATCAGGGGGTCAACTGGGCGACACTCGGTATCTGGATGAAGTCTTTATCAACATTCGTGGCGAACAACATTACCTCTCAATGTAGTTAAAGAAATCGCGAAAGCCACGTTGATCGTGCGTGATATCGAATTCATCAAGAATTGACCCATCTCGCAAACCAATCGCCACGCTGTGCTGGTGACGACCGACATCATCCCGGTGGGCTCGAACGGATGACATAGTGTGACATGGGTGGCATTTCCCAGATGGGCTAACTAATAGCGGACCGATCAAGCCACGCCCTTGTCATTGCGTTATACTTCTTCTCAATGACTTGGGCTGGCACTTACAAAATACGATGGTAGACCGACGGTTCGTGTTAGTCGGCTCTTAGGTACACAAAAGCCGAGGAGATACTTAATGGCAGATGCAACACAGTCCGTAAACGGAAGATTATATATTTGTTTGAATGTTAAAGACCTGGAGGCGTCGTGTGCGTTTTACGCGAAACTAGGATTCGCAAAGACTGGCGAAAAGATGGAAGATGGTTGGGCGGTGATTAATGATGGGGAAAATGAACTTCACTTATTTCAGGGGCATATTTCATCAAACATGCTCAACTTTCGAGGGGGTGACGTTTTTGCAATAGCCGAAGCACTTAAGGGACAGGGTCTCGAAATGAAAAGCGATGCTACAAAGGAATCCGATGGTTCCGACGGCGCATGGATCAAAGACCCTGACGGGAATGATATCTATTTTAATACCTCGCCTGACGAACGACGTTATGATGCCTAAAGATTTGACTAACGGGAGCCAACGGGTCACGTAAGTCGGCTGTTAGGCGTGATGAAAATAGCATACAGATGAAACAACAATGGAATATAAGAAAGGCGTTGCTTGAAGATTCCGGCGGTCTTCAAAGATGCATGGAGTCGGCATATACCTCTTACCAAATTCGAATGGGCAGAGTGCGGCTTCCACCAATGGATGTCGATTATTCAATTGAAACCCAGAATTTTCCTACTTTCACTTGGGGTGTCCACTAACTATTAATACAGTCGATATAATCTTTTTATTATATCGACAACCGATATGAACGTCTGTGTGAACTAACCGAGTATGGCCCGGTAAATCATGCGACAGGATACCAGCAACAGAAAGCCGCCAAATAGCATGCCCAACTGGCGTTTGCTCAGGCCATGGGCTATTTTCGCGCCTATGGGCGCAGCCCACACGGTCGCCGGTGAAATCAGAGCGAAGCCGATCAGGTTGACGTAGCCGAGGCTTCCCACCGGGGTTCGGGCGTCATTGAACCCGGTGATCATAAAGGCAATGGCGCCTGGCAAGGCGATCATCAAGCCAAACAACGCGGCCGTGCCCACTGCCCGATGGATCGGTTGATTGAGTAAGGTCAAAACGGGCACGCTCAGCGTGCCGCCGCCGATGCCCATTATGCTCGACAGGCCACCGATAGCGCCCGGCAGCATGTGCGCCGCGAGGCCGCGCGGTACGTCGTCGGCCAGGGTAAAATTTTCCAACGGCAGTAGCATTTTAATAGCAACTAACAAAGCGACCGCTCCGAACACCGCGGCCAATACGCTGCTGTCCACCTCGGATGCGGCCAGCGAACCAACAACGGAACCAATAAACATGACCGGCCCCCAGCGCTTGGCCAGTGCAAAATCCACTGACCCCCGTTTGTTGTGGGCACGCGAAGAAGATATTGAGGTGGGAATAATCGTCGCCAATGATGTTGCGACCGCGACATGCATCCGGATCGCGGGATCAACGCCAACAATTCCCAGAGTTGTATCAAGAACCGGAACGATGACGATACCACCGCCCACCCCAAGCAGCCCGGCTAAAATGCCGCCCACCACACCCGTGGCCAACATCAAGCCGGCAAACGGCAGTAGTTCGATAAGCGCTTCCATACCTTATTTCATCCTCTTCATGACGAGACCCGATGCGTTAATGTACTTTTTTGATTTAGGAATATCACATATCAGTTATGTGCACCCATATATTGTTGAAGACCCACCTTCCGGATCTACATCAAAATTTCGTATTTCGATTATATTGCCGGGTAGGCAAGGCGCGTTACTGCACCGTGCCTACCCTACAAAAGAACCTTCTTACCCGGAGCGCTTATGCGACCGAACTTACCCTCATCGCGCCAGCCCTGAGCGCCTGGGCCGGTGACAACTCATGCTGATTCAATGGTTTTTCATTGATGTTGTCCAGCAATCGCGTGAGGTCGGCCAATCCGAACGCCGGGTTTTCAGGCAGTGCGCCACCGCATTGGTCGATGGCTTCCAGCTCATCGTAAATGGCCTTCATCGAGGCAAACGTGCATGGGGCCGAATAAATGACTAGCCTCACGCCTAAGTCATATAGTTCATCGGCGTCGAGTCGTGGCGATTTTCCTTTGTGCATTTGGTTGAACGCAAAAGGAATTTTGATTTCAGAGTAGAGAGCGGAAATCAGTGACGTGTCGGTAATGCCGTCTATCAGCAAGAAATCCGGCGCGCACTGTGCGTAGTCTCTCACACGTTGCAAGATGTCGAATCTATCAGATGCGTCAGTGCGGGCGACCACGGCCATCTGATGAACAGTACCCATTACGGCTTCGAGCTTTCTGACATAGGCGTCGGAGGGCATTAGCTCTTTGCCGGCAAGATGACCGCAGCGCTTTTTGGTCAAGTCTTGGTCCTCGAGTACCACAGCCGATGCACCAGCAGCCTCTAGCCTGCGAACAATTTCGCAAACGCTGTCGATGGGCCCGGCTAAGCCGGTGTCAATGTCGACGACAATATGTGTATCGGGCAGGCGTTGGCGGATCCGACTTAACAACCCAAGCTGCATTTCATGAGTAAGAAATCCCTCGTCTGCCAGTCCAAAATGTTCGTAAGTATGCGCAAAACCGGACAAGAACAGGCCGTCCCAACCGTGTTCGGCGACGGCAAGCGCTTGTCCCACTGATCCAACCCCACCGAGTCTTATCGGGCTCTCGGAGATGCGTGTGGCAAGCGCTTGCCGCCGATTGGTGATTACTGTGTTCGGTGAAAAGTTCGTGTTCGGCGTCGAGTTCGCTGCGTCTCGACCGCATGGACGACGCGGGCTGCCAGACGACATATCGTTCCTCGCGGACGAGTCATTGGATGTTGTCATAAGTAGATCCCTCTTGTTCCTAGAATGAAAAATGACCTTCATCATGCCGATGAAGTTGATCGGTGACTGATTGTGTTCCGGCATTGACACGATTGAAACCGTGTTAACACTGATAGCTCCTCGCGCTTCCTCCTTAACTAGTGAATTCAGCAGCTATCCTAGCCGGCCAACGTGGGAGCAAGCGTTGTAACAAGCGTGGTATTTCAGTGGGAAGGCGTGGAAAATGGCTTAGAGCACCAATGAACGCTGCAAGAAATCAGCAAAACCGGGTTCGAAGTACTGTCTTCTACATAGACCAACCATACCTACGATAGACTGGAAGGACGGCATTCTTA
>JBPCXM010000313.1:0-5498 GCA_051008535.1 Pseudomonadales bacterium
TTCCTGTTGGTGTCGGATCACTCAGAGTTTCTGGGTATTTTCCCGCGCGTGTTCGCTGGCTCGCCTGATATCATCAATACGCCGCTCGGCAAACGCTGGAGTGGCTATGTCGAAGCGGGAACGCCGGAATTGGTGCTAATGGAATTTGGCCTAATATCAATGAACGCAATGGACGATCCGGATAAGCAGAAATATCTGGACGGCGGTGTCACCCTGGAGATGATTGAGGCGCTCAAGGGCATTGAAGTGCCGCCCAAGCTGCAGCAACAGATTTGGGACCAGGTCGGCGCGGTCGCCGACCAATTCAACGAGCCAGGCCGTTTTACTGCATTTATAGGCTATGAATGGACGTCCATGCCGGGCGGGAACAATCTGCACCGCAACGTGTTGTTTCGTGACGGCGCTGACAAGACCTCGCAGGTGACCCCGTTTTCATCGATTAATAGCGGCGACCCGGAAGACTTGTGGCAATACCTGGCCGATTACGAAGCGAAAACGGGTGGCCGGGTCATGGCCATACCGCACAACGGCAATGTCAGCAACGGTTTGATGTTTGCTGAATCAACACTCGATGGCAAACCCATCAGCAAGGATTACGCCCAGCGCCGTATGCGCTGGGAAAGGGTGGTGGAAGTTACCCAAATTAAGGGCGACGGTGAGGCACATCCGTTCCTGTCGCCGAATGATGAATTTGCCGACTACGAAACCTGGGATCGCGCCAATTTGTCGTTCAACGCGCCAAAGGAAAAGTCCATGCTTCAGTTTGAGTACGCGCGGTCTGCACTTAAGAACGGCTTGGCGATGGAGCTGGGTCTTGGTGCGAATCCTTACAAGTTCGGCATGATCGGCAGTACTGACTCGCATACCAGTCTCGCGACTGGTGACGAAGATAATTTCTTCGGCAAGATGACATCGTCGGAACCGGCGCCGGGTCGCGGTGACAAATCTTACTTCCCAACGCCAATGGATATGGACGTGCGTCAGTGGGAGTCTGCGGCGTCGGGCTATGCGGCCGTGTGGGCGCAGGAAAATACCCGCGAGTCGTTGTTTGATGCGATCAGCCGCAAGGAAACCTATGCGACAACCGGCCCGCGGATGACGGTACGCTTTTTCGCCGGCTGGGATTTTGCGCAAGACGCTGTGCAACGACCGGATTTCGCTACCCACGGTTACCAAAACGGCGTGCCTATGGGCGGCGACCTCGCCGCCCAGGATGGCAAGCAATCGCCACACTTTATGGTGTCGGCGTTGAAAGACCCGCAGGGGGCGAATCTTGATCGCATACAGATAGTTAAGGGGTGGGTCGACAGCGACGGCAAGACTCAGGAGAAAGTCTATAACGTTGCTGCCTCTGACGGCCGGAAAATCAAGCGCAACACCGTTAAACCTGTTGGCAATACTGTAGACGTGGACGCGGCAAGCTATCGCAATTCCATTGGCGATGCGGCGCTTGCAATTGTATGGCAAGACCCGGAGTTTGACCCAGGTCAGCGGGCGTTTTACTACGCCCGCGTGCTGGAAATACCCACCCCTCGCTGGACGACCTATGACGCCCGCACTTTTGACGCGAAACCCAGCGGTGGGGCTCCCGCATGGACGCAAGAGCGGGCTTATACATCACCGATTTGGTATACGCCCAACAATTAGATATTTTCTCACAAATCGCCCATAGCTAATTGATTATAATAAATATTTTATTTTAAGTGGTTGTAGGTTCATTAATTACAAATGATAACTTCGCTTGCAGGCGATAATATGCGACCCGTCTGCGCAGGCCCTGTACGTTTAAAGAATTAGATTCACTGGAGACAATACAATGAAAGTAGAAGCATCCATGATGGTGCAAAACCCAAGCGAAGCCGGACCGTTAGCGAAAAACATGGAAGATCTTGGTTTCGACGGGGTATATACCTTCGAGGGGCAGCACGACCCTTTTTTCCCGCTAGTGGTAGCAGCAGAACACACTGAAAAAATTGAACTGACCACGGCGATCGCTGTTGCCTTTGCGCGCAACCCCATGCTGCTCGCCAACACCGGCTACGATCTGCAACTTATGTCGAAAGGGCGCTTTAATCTCGGCCTGGGTTCGCAAATACGCCCCCACATTGAAAAACGCTACAGCATGCAGTGGTCTAAACCCGCGGCGCGCATGCGTGAAATGGTGAAAGCTATTCGCGCCATTTGGCAATGCTGGAACACCGGTGAAAAACTCGATTTTCGCGGCGAGTTCTACACGCACACGTTGATGACGCCAGTGTTTGTTCCCGGTCCAAACCCCTACGGCAACCCAAAAATATTTATCGCCGGCATTGGCCCGTTAATGACCGAGGTCGTGGGTGAGGTGGGCGACGGCTTTCTGGTGCACCCGCTGAATACACCGGAGTTTATCAAAGAGCAAGCACTGCCGGCCCTGCAAAAAGGCTTCGATATCGCCGGGAAAAAACGCGAAGACTTCGAGATTTCCTGTCAAATAATTATCGTAACTGGTGAAACCGATGAAGAATTTGAGAATGCCAAGGCGCTGGCGCGCAACCAGATCGCTTTTTACGGCTCTACGCCGGCGTACAAACCGGTATTGGACCAGCACGACTGGGGAGATTTACAACCGCGATTAAACGCCTTGTCGAAGGAAGGTGAATGGGCTGATATGAGCGCATTGATCAGTGATGAAGTTCTGGAGACCATTGCACTGGTCGGTACACCAGCAGAAATTGGTGACAAGGTGCGCGCAAGTCGCAGCGCGCTGGTTGATCGCATTAGCCCAGTTGCATACACGCAAAACTCAGAGTTGCTGAAAAAAGTCGCCGATGAAATTCGTGACGGTGGGGACAGCGCAGATTAATCATGACGCAAGAATTCCTTTTCAAAGGTTTCAACGCACTGTTAGGCGTTCAGGTCGAAAAGATTGAAAACGGTGTGGCTGAATTAACCGTGCCGATAAAGCCAGAGCTGCTCAATTCTGCCGCCACCGTTCACGGCGGGGCGTTGGCCAGCATGGCCGACTGCGCCGCAGGCGCCGCTGCGTTTAGCACGGTGCCTATAGAGCAGCACTGCATTACCACTGACTTGCACATGACTTATATGAAATCGGTCAGCGAAGGTGTGCTGACTTGTGTGGGCAATGTGATTCATCAAAGCCGGCGCAAGCTGGCGGTCGAAGCAAGCATTAGCCAGGGCGACACTTTGATAGCAAAGGCGCAGGTCAGTTTTATGATCGTTGAGCGTCGCAAGCCATTTGACGAGTAGAGCACGCAGATTCTATACGACTACATAACTGCAAACACTTATCCGCATGCCATACAGAGCATCCCGCAGCGAGCCTGTGCAGGATTCTGGCACGGTAAAGTAAGCGCAATATTTTTCGTTCGATGATTCACCGCGCGCTTGTGGCTCGAATGACAGCAGCGTCTCGACCCGCGTGGCAATCGCGGCACCAGAATCGATCCATTCCACCGGCTTGAAGAAAGCAACCTTTAACTCTTCAATGAGTAAGGGGAAATGAGTACAGCCCAGAATAATGGTATCCAGTTTCGCAGCGAGCGGGTGTTCGGTAAATGGCGCAAGTATGCCGCTTACCCCCTCTGAGGATACGTGTTCGCCGTACAGCTTGCGCTCCGCTATTTGTACTAGTTCTGACGAGCCAACCGAAATAACTTCACAATCCGCGGCGAACTCGTCAATCAACTGCCGCGTGTAATCGCGCGCGATCGTGCCCGGTGTGGCGAGTAAGCCGATGACCTTGCTAACACTGCGCTGGGCAGCCGGTTTGATGGCCGGTACGACGCCAACCACACCAATTTCCAGCGTGTCGCGAATCTTTGGCAGAGCCACCGTGCTGGCGGTATTACAGGCAACGACGATCAGATCGGGCGCCAGCTTTGCTTCCAGTGCGTGCAGCACCAACGACACGCGTTGCACTAACTCCGACTCGGTTTTTGTTCCGTAGGGGAAGGCGGCATTGTCCGATACATAGTCGATAGCAAGGCCAGGTATTCGCGCTCGTACGGCGTTGAAAATACTCAAACCGCCAACGCCTGAGTCGAAAATTAATAGTTTCACATGCTAGTGTCCTGTAAATACATTGCTTAGCGACAAACTATAGTAGCAAGCGTTTGCCAATTTCCATACCGCAACTATTGCGTTAGTATGGCGGCCTTTTTGAGCAAATGATTCGGCATGAAGATAATCACCGTTAACACCAATGGCATCCGTGCTGCGGCCAGAAAGGGCTTTTTTGATTGGCTACCGAAACAGCGCGCCGATGTTATCTGCGTACAAGAGACCAAAGCGCAGCTTGACCAGCTTTCCGATCCGATGTTTCACCCCAAGGGCTACCATTGCTACTACAACGATGCCATTAAAAAAGGCTATAGCGGTACCGCGCTATACAGCAAGCTGGAGCCAAAAAAAATCACGACACGATTAGATTTGGCTCTGGCGGATACTGAGGGACGTTGGCTGCAGGCGGATTACGCTAACACTACGGTCGTGTCGCTGTATATGCCATCGGGGACCAGTGGCGCTGAACGGCAAGAACTGAAATATCAGTTTATGGCTGCATTAGAGCCAATCATGCACGAGCTGTTCAACAGCGATCGCGAGGTGATTATTTGCGCCGATTGGAATATCTGCCATAAAGAAATTGACTTAAAAAATTGGAAGTCCAACCAAAAAAATTCAGGCTTCCTGCCGGATGAGCGCGCTTGGCTGACGAAAATGTATGACCAACACGGCTGGGTGGATTCCTTTCGCGTTGTAAATCAAAAAGCCGAGCAATATACCTGGTGGTCGAATCGGGGCCAGGCGCGAGCCAACAACGTAGGGTGGCGACTGGACTACCAAATGGTCACACCGGGATTGGTATCACGTATCAAAGGGGCGAGTATTTACACGGAGCGACCCTTTTCGGATCACGCGCCACAAATTATGCGTTACGACGGCGAATTGGCCTAGTACTCCTTCAATATGATATTGAAGGAGTACTTGTCTTGACCTGGTGTAGCAAGGCAATTCGCGTTACAGTTGTCGGTTGTTTGTTAGAATATCCAAATAACATCAAATATATCTTTTAATCCTTTGAAAAGGCGAATTAAATGAATTTTTTTATTCCCTCGGCAATGGCGCAATCGGGCGCCGAAGGTCCACCACCTGGCGCCGACTTGTTTCAGTTTGCGTTCCTGATTGGTCTGTTTGTGTTGTTTTACTTTATTGCGATACGCCCGCAACGCAAACGCCAGAAAGAACACGACGCGATGGTGTCGGCCTTGAAGAAAGGCGATGAGGTTGTGATGACATCCGGCATGCTCGGTAAAATTACTAACATTGAAGACAACTACGCTACCGTAAAAGTGTCTGACAATGTCGAGATCAGATTTCAACGCGTCGCCGTCCACGCGATATTGCCAAAGGGCACGCTCAAGTCGGTTCAGTGACGCGACAGCTAGACTATCCGCCACGCCTGGCGCTGGCCCAAACTCCCACACCACTGCATCCGCTGC
>JBPCXM010000314.1:0-3464 GCA_051008535.1 Pseudomonadales bacterium
CGTCAAGCGGAGCTGCAGGAATTGACGGAGCAAATAGTGAGCCGTGAGACGGTCGAGTCCGTATTGCAACAGCAGTTAGAACACTCGCGCGAAGCCGTGGTTAACCTCGAACACCAGCTTGACTCCCAACAAAGCGAGTTGGCCGACGCAGCAAAGCAGCATGGCGTCATTAGCGCACAAATCTCGGCCAAGCGCGTTCGGCTTGAGGAATTTGCTTTGCGCAAAAATCGCACCACGCAAGAACTGAACGAGAACCAGGACCAATTCCAGCAGGAATCGAACAAGCTTATCGAAGCGCGTGACAGTCTGCAGCTGGCATTGGAAGAAATGGAAGCCAACGACGCTGAGCGCTCCTTATTGCTACAACGCCGCGACTCGACACGCGTGCAGTTGGATGCAGCGCGCGAGCAAGCGCGGGCGCAGAAAGATGCGCATCATCAGCACGTCATGCACTGCCAGTCACTGCGCACGCAGGCAGATGCCATGCGTCAGGCATTGCAGCGCATGCACGCGCAAGCGGTGCAGCTGCGCGAACGCAAGGCGTCGCTTAGCCAGGCACTGAGTGAAACTGAAGCGCCGATGCAAGACGCCAACGCAGCACTCGAGCAACAATTGGCTGCACGCTTAGAGGTTGAGACCGAACTGGAAGCTGCTCGTCGACAACTTGAAACGATCGACAGCGAACTGCGCGATTATGAGCAGCGGCGCATTGATGGTGATCAGGAAGCTGAGCAAATTCGCAACGGCCTAGAGCAATTGCGATTGGATGGTCAAACGCTGCGTGTGAAAAGGCAAGGCCTGGAAGAACAACTGCAGGAAGGGCAGTTCGACGTGCAGCAAGTGCTGCAAGGCCTGGTCGAAGAAGCTAATATTGAAGACTGGGAAGAGCGCCTACAGAAACTGGCCAACAGAATTCAGCGCCTCGGCGCCATCAACCTGGCCGCGATCGAAGAGTATGATGTACAGGCCGAACGCAAAACGTATCTAGATGCGCAAAATGATGAACTGGTTGAGGCATTGGAAACCCTGGAAAATGCCATACGCAAGATCGATAGAGAAACCCGGTCGCGCTTCAAAGAGACTTTCGACGCGATGAATCAGGGCCTGGGCGATTTGTTTCCGCGCGTGTTCGGTGGCGGCAACGCCTACCTCGAAATGACCGGCGATGACTTGCTAAACACCGGCGTGACTATCATGGCGCGGCCACCGGGCAAGCGCAACAGCACTATTCATTTGCTTTCAGGCGGCGAGAAGGCGCTGACTGCGATCGCGCTGGTGTTTGCGATTTTTCGCTTGAACCCCGCACCGTTTTGTATGCTAGATGAGGTCGACGCGCCCCTGGACGATGCCAACGTAGGCCGCTATGCCAATATGGTCAAAGAGATGTCGGAACACATCCAATTCATTTATATTACCCACAACAAAATTTCGATGGAGGCGGCGCACCAGCTGATGGGTGTCACCATGATAGAAGCCGGCGCTTCGCGCCTCGTCAGCGTAGATGTTGATGAGGCAGTGCAATTAGCGGCTGTGTAATGTACTGTTGTATTGATTTAGCATAGTCACTGAACAAACAAGCTTAGAGACCAGAGGTAAATAGGTTGGGAATCCGCGAGTGGATGATTGTAATTGGCATTCTGCTGTTATTGGCAGTATTGCTCGATGGCCTGCGGCGTATGCGGCGCGAGCGGCTCGACCAGCTTAGCGTTGCTGCCAAAATGGGTGGCGGGAACAAACATAAAGATGATGAATTTCCGCTAGCCGATTTCGAACCGCCCAAATCTAAGGTTGGGCAGGAGTCTGCCAAGCCACGCATTGAGCCTTCTGTTGATGATGACGAGGCAGCGATTTTTTTTGCAGCAGACGACGCATCCGGCGAAACCAGCACGCCACCGTCGTCTAACGGAGATAAACAGCGGCAGAGCAAACCCAAGCCTAAAAGTGACGCAAAAGCGAAACAAAAAGCAAAGGCCGCACAGCAAAAGCAGAGCGCCGATTCAGAGGCAACTGCAGAGCCGGCGGTTGAAGAGATTATTATCGTTAACGTGCGGGCAAAAAATGAGCTTGGTTTCAACGGAGCCGACCTGCTGCAAATACTGCTTGCCTGCGATATGCGCTTTGGCAAGCACAAGATTTTTCACCGCCACGAACACAAGAACGGTACCGGTGCGATCCAGTTCAGCATGGCGAATGCCGTTGAGCCCGGAGTTTTTGATCTGAATAATATTGAAGATTTTCATACGTCTGGCGTATCGTTCTTTCTGTCCTTGCCCGGTCCCGAAGACCCGATCAAGGCTTTCGATTACATGGTTGAAACGGCCAACTGCCTGGCCAACAATCTCAGTGGCGAACTCAGAGATGCAGAAAAGTGCTCCATTACGGCGCAAACACTGGAGCACCATCGGCAGCGTGTACAGGAATTTGAACGGCGCCAGCTAGCGCATTCCCACTAGTAGCCATCCTGCGCCACGGCGTTTGGTCATGCCCACCGTTGAACTCCAAATAGATGCACTGCGAGCGAAAATCAACGCTCACAATCATCGCTATTATGTGTTAGACGACCCCAGCGTTCCAGACGCCGAATACGATCGCTTGCTGAGAGAGTTGATCGCGCTCGAAGAAGCCAATTCACATCTTATTACTGCCGACTCACCCACCCAACGTGTGGGCAGCGCACCCCTCAGTGCCTTTACGCAAATACAGCACGAAATGCCGATGCTGTCACTGGACAATGTCTTTACCGATGAAGACTTGCTAGCGTTTGATGAGCGCGTGAAGAAGCGGCTTAAAATCGAACAGGAGATCGCTTATGTTTGCGAGCCCAAGCTGGACGGTATCGCTGTCAGCTTACTCTACACCAACGGTAGCCTGACTCGCGCCGCGACCCGTGGCGACGGAGCTACCGGCGAAGATATTACGCAAAACGTGCGCACTATCCAAAGCGTACCGCTAAGCCTAAGTGGTGAGAATATTCCAACGCAGCTGGAAGTTCGCGGCGAAATATATATGTCAAAGAAGGGTTTCAATCAGCTCAATGACCAGGCTCGAGCGCGCGATGAAAAAACTTTCGTTAATCCACGCAATGCGGCCGCCGGCAGTTTAAGGCAGTTGGACTCGCGTATTACTGCGGCACGACCTCTGGCCATCTACTGTTATGGCGTCGGCATCACCGAGGACTTTGTGGCGCCGGCGACGCATAGTGGCATGTTGGAGCGCTTAAAAGGGTGGGGGTTTCGAATCAATCCACACATTAGCATCGCCAAAAATATCGAAGGGTGTCAGCAGTACTACCGCCAGACTATGGAACGGCGTGCAACACTTGAGTATGAAATCGACGGCACAGTGTATAAAGTTGACCGCCTGGACTGGCAAACCGAATTAGGTTTCGTCTCGCGCGCACCGCGCTGGGCGGTGGCGCACAAATTTCCCGCGCAGGAAGAGTTGACTCAGCTGGTGGCAGTGGA
>JBPCXM010000315.1:0-21514 GCA_051008535.1 Pseudomonadales bacterium
GCTACCACGTTACGCTTGCCAAAGGCGGTTCCGCTACTTTTCGCATCGTTGTGAGCAACCTTTGTTCCTCCAACAAACATTCCTGGATTGAAGGTCAAAAACTCCTCTGCCGAAAGTTGCTCGTAAAGTTGATACAGGATTCTCGATGCCTCATAAATAGCACCTGCTCCTACTTTAGGTTTAAATATCTGCGATGAATGCGATGCGTTTCCAGTCACTGTTAGTTTCCACCCTGAAGAGCTTCTCCTTGCCACAATAGCCGTTGCAGGATTGCCGTCTCCATTTTCGAAACCCAACGCAATATCTGCCCACTCAGCCGCCTCCACTAATGCCGCTTTCGATAAATTCAACGGCCTTCCGCTAGCTTCTTCATCGCCAGTCATCACCACAGTGATATTCATCGTTTGCAACAACCCAACATCATGCAAGGCAGAAAGCGCTTGTAGAATCACCACGTCACCGCCCTTCATATCGGCGATTCCGGGGCCTTTCACGATATTCTCATCGATTCGCCGCCAGGTTTGATTCGGACTGTCTTCCTCAAACACCGTATCCAGATGTCCGATCAGCATAATATTCTTTCCCCTGCCTCCCTCCACTTTAGCGACCAGATGGCCAGCTCGGTCAAAGGCTTTTCCCTCCAACCATTGAGCTTCCATGTCCAAAGCCCGGAATTGCTCGGCAAAGACACCCCCTACTTTCTTTACTCCCGCTAAGTTCATAGTACCGCTATTGATGTTAACCACCTCTTTGAGCAAAGCAATGGCCTGTGCATTATGATCGTCGATGTATTGAATGAGCTTTTTCTCGGTGGGGTCGAGCTGGGCAAACGACGCCGTGCTGAAAAAGTAGCCGCAAAGTAGAATAGCGAACAATTTATATAGCTTCATAATTAGCAGGCTACAGTGGAAGAAAACTTTGGAAATTCGAACGACAGTTTACATGATTACAAAGTTGCAAAGGGAAGCCAAGTAGGATTTGTAACTGCACGGTTTCAAAATACTACGGTATGAGCCGCGAAGAGATCGCCTATTATTTTGGAGCGATTAGCGCTATTGACGGACGCGGGGTAGGCTCAGGGACTATGCACATGGATGTGCATGTGTCGCGGAGGCCGGATGCCGTTAGCGACCAATCCCTGGAGCTTAAAAAAGTAGACGATCTGATTGTCGCGGATTAACAATCGACAACTATGCTTGCGCCTGCAATTAGTCTTTTTTCTTATTGTTCATGATGGTTTTGAAATAGTCCGCGCGCACGGCAAACGGGTCTGTGGCACCATCCCAGGTAGCGACGAAAAGCTTGCCTATCTCACGCATCGTGTTGCCGGTATCCTTTACGCTGTCGTTAATCAGCTTGCCAGGCAAATTAAAAAAGGATGCAGAATCATCCTTGCGGCTTTCTTTCAAGATTTCCATGTTCCTCTTAAACCTGTTGCGAATATGGCGTTTACCAATCTCCTGCAGTTCAGCGAACCCATCAAAGCTGGCTTGCAGACTTTCCACCATCGCTTCAATGCCGAACAATTCAGCGAGTGCAAATTCTGCAATCGCTTCTTCAGATTTGTCATTAATATAATCAGCTAATGACTTATATTTTAAAGAAACGTTGTCAGAAAATAACGGATCGTTCACAACATTCAATGACTTATTAATCGCTTGCCAATCGCTTTGTTGCAGATATTTCTTAGCTGCCGGAAAAACCGTTCCTTCCTCAAGATCGATATGGGTGCGATAAAAATCGACGTAACTCTGCAAATCCTGGCGCAGTTGATTGCGCATTGGCTTTTGCTTGCCGTCACATACCGCGTTAAGTTTGTTCAATAAGAACTTCGTATCGCGCGCCATGTCCTCATGCTCGCCCAATAACTCTTCCACATCGCCAATGCTGGCGTGATGACGCTTGACCAGCCGCTCGTAGATCACATCTTCCAGCGGATGATGAAATTCGTCAGGGTAGTGCGCAATATAGTGCAACATATCGCGCAGCATTCGATAGTCGGGTTTGCCGCCTGGCGCTAACTGCTTCGTCTGCCGTTCCAAGCCGTTCTGTAAGGTGGCGATATACTTATGCTCATTATGCAACGCCAGCATAATATCGTTGGCCAGTGTCGACTTCTTTTTGTTATTACTCTGCGCTTTCTTCGCTTTTTGTACGGCAGTTTTAGCTTTGGCCTTACGGCTGACGCGAACTTTAGAGGCGCTGCGCTTGAGCGCCGTTCGGTTCGCTTTAATAGCTGTCTTCTTCGTCGCTTTCTTTGCGGGTGCCTTCTTCTGTCGAGTTGCCATATTATTGCTTTCAATCTTTGCCAATGTGAAAACCGTAGCTTAAATGAGTAACACCGCGGATGATTTGATCAGGATCAAATCCAGCTCAGAAATCACTCGCGCAGCCGAATACGTGCCCCGTCAGCAAGCCCCGCGTCGGGATGCATAATTATCTGCTCGCCGGCGTCCAGGCCTGACAAAATCTGCGCTGTAAGACCATTTTGTTCGCCCGGCTCTACTTCTCGCAGGCGCGCCTTACCGCCACTGGCGATAAATATCGCCCAACTCCTGTCTTTGCGAAACAGGCTCGCATTGGGAATTTGCAAAACGTCGTCGGCCCGCCAGATGATAAATGAAGCTTCAACACGATAACCATCGCCCAGGCTTCGCCAGGCCGCGCGCGGCGAAGTGATATCGACAATCACCCACACGCGTTGCTCTTCAACCCCTAGCGCGGAAATTTTCGTTTCGCCGACCGGTTCGACTAACCTAACACTACCGTCCAGTGGTGCCCCACCCCAGCGATTGATCTTTACCGCCATGCCCGGTTTGATCCGCACGGCGTCAAAGCTCAACACGTCGACGGCAATTTCCAAGGCACCAGGATCACCCAATTCCAGCAGTGCTACGCCGGGGTTGACCACGCCTTCGCTTTTACGATTAATTTTTAACACAGAGCCAGCAACCGGCGCTTTGATGGCCACGCGTTCCTGCAGAACAGCGCTGGAATCGCCCGCGGCCGAATATTGCAGCGCGGTATTTGCTGCGTCGAGCTGATAACGTGCAACATCGACGGCAAACTCCGCTGAGCGCAACACCGCTTCAGTGCGTTGTGTTTCGGTGCGCGCCTGATTAAGTTCTTCTTCGGAAACAAAGCTTTTTTCCTTTAGGCGCAGGCGTTTCTTGTATTCAGATTGTGCAAATTCGGCGTCCGCTCGTGCGGCTATCACGCGCTCTTTGGCTTCTGACAAGGCGGCATTCGACGCCGCAACCTGTGCTTCGGCTTCGGCACGCCGCCGCGGGTCAAGCACATCGGAGCGCAGCGGTTCCAATTCCCCCAAAAGCTGGCCTTGATCAACCAAGTCACCCACGTCGAGATCAAGTCGCTGCACAAAACCCGCGACCGGCGCCGACACCACAAAGCGGTCAATCACCCTCGTCTTGCCCTCCTCTTCAACCGTGAGAGCCAGAGGGCCACGAACGGCTTCACTGACTTCGACCATTTGCGGTTGCGGTCGCATGCCCAGGTACAGCAATAACGCGACGGCCGCCGCCACCGACCCCCAGCCAATGTAACGCTTATTTTTGATGTGCTTACTCCCTCGTTTTCAATACTTCGACCAAATCCAGCGCACGCAATTTACGCCATACCACCGCCGACGACAATAATGTTGACACCAGTACCACCAACGCTGACAAAGCGAATGTGTTAGGCGACAATACCAACGGTATGCGGTACAACTCAGAATCGAAACTGAATGACATCCAGGCGCATAAACCAGCACCGATGACAAAACCTATAGGAATAGCCAGCAGTGTCATAAGCGCCAGCTCGCCAAACAAAATATACGCTACCTCCCCGTGGGTGTAGCCCAGCACACGCAAGCTGGCAAGTTCGCGACTTCTCTCCGCGAGATTGATTCGCACCGTGTTGTACACTACACCAAAGGCGATGACACCGCCCAGCAAGCTGTTAACTAATGCGAACACCAAAATCATGCGATTCATCGTTTCATTAAACAACTCAACTACCGTGTTGCGCAAGTTGATGCCAGCCACGCGCGGCATCTCGCGTAGTCGCCGGTAAATGTCGCTAGCCTTGTCCAAATCAATGGTGAGTAAAGCGTTGCTGATCACCGGCCCCTCACGCAGAAAGGTATTGAGGTCGGCCTGGCGCATATAAACTCCAAGCCCGAGAAACTGCTGCGACAAGGCCGTTAAGGTGACGCTGCGGATCGGCTGCTTACCTTCCAATACCTCCACCTGAATCTGATCACCGGGTTCGGCGCCAAGCCGAGTCGCCAGGCGTTCGGTGAGCATCAGACCGTCAGATGGTAGGGGCACCGGTTCTAGATCGGTATTCAGCACCGCTTGCAAGTGCCTGTTATCCGGTAAACCTTGTATGCCGGTGAGGTAGCTGCGTTGCTCGTGGCGCAGCCGCACCGAGACATTGCGTTGCCCTTCGGCATAGTTCACGCCGGGTATGTTACGCAGCGAGTACAATGCTTTTTGCTCGGTGGGCTCGGTAAAACTCACGTCCAGGTCTTGCTGCTGGGCAAGTTTGAACTGCACATGCATAATGAAATTAACGGCATCGCCCTGAAAATTGCCGACCATCATAATTGCCGTAGCCATGGCAATGCCGAGAACGGACAAGGCGCTTTTACCAAGTTTGCGTTCGAGGTTACGCAACATCATACGCGATGCCTGCGACAAACTGGCCTGTAAACCGAGCCGCTCGACCAGCGTTGGCCGAAACGTTACCGGCGGTTCAGGCCGCATTGCTTCGGCGGGCGGCAAGGCAGCAGCGCGTAATACTGAGCGCAG
Source organism: Pseudomonadales bacterium (assembly GCA_051008535.1). Classification (GTDB taxonomy): domain Bacteria; phylum Pseudomonadota; class Gammaproteobacteria; order Pseudomonadales; family JAUIET01; genus JBBKXJ01. The sequence continues at coordinate 4,815 of JBPCXM010000315.1, forward strand.
AGTGCCCGTCAGCGCGGCGGCCAGTGTGAGCAAGGCGATGGTGGTCAGCATCAAGGGATGCGCATCGTAGATCAACACCGGAAACACGTAGTAGTCAGCGTAGAAGCGCGTCAGACCTTGGCCCACATAAAACCCCAGCACATAGCCTAGCAAAATGCCCACTCCGGTAATCATTAATACCAATTGCGAGTAGTGCCAGGCAACTGCGATATTGCTGTAGCCAAAGGCTTTTAACACAGCGATGATTTCACGCTGGGTGCTGATCAATCGCGTTAACACCACATTCAATAAAAACACCGCAACCCCGAGAAAAACCGTCGGGAAGAGAAATGCCATCGTCTGCAACCCTTTGAACTCGTCTTTCAAGAACTTGTTGGAAAACTGATCTTCGCGGTCGTATGCGCCTAGGCCTCCGTAGCGTTTTAACAGTGGATCCAGACGCTCGATCACTTCTGCCGCCGAACTGCCCACCTGCAATTGCAACGCCACGTCATTGAACGCACCGTCCATATCGTAGGCCGCCGCCAGTGGTTTACGCGCCATCCACAGCACGCTGAAGTGTTTGTAGTCTGGGAAGAAGGAGCCGGGTGCGATCTGGAGGATGTATTCCGGCGACAATGCGACGCCGACGATACGCAACTTGCGGTGGCGACCATTGAGTATGGCAACCAATGAGTCACCTGGTTCTAGCGTGTGAGCGTCGGCAAACGAGGAGCCAATGAGCACTTCATTACCGCGGCGGCTGTCGGGCATACGCCCTCGCATCAAGTGCAAGCGGTTCAGCCGCGGTTCGCCATGGTCCGGCACAGACACCAGTTTGCCCGTTATTGGGTCTGCAAAACCGGGTAACTGCAGATTAACACCGGCGACGACGCGGGTATCCACCGCAGCAACACCAGGGATGTCCTCCAATCGTTTTGCGTAACGCTCCGGAGCGCGCTTGAGGCTGGCAAACACTTGCGCGAAGCCGTTATCGCGGTAATACGCATCGCGCGTTTGCTGCAGCGAATGATAGGTAGACAAGCTCATCACGCAAACGCCAACACCGCCAATGATGACGCCGATAATCGCCAGCGCCTGGCCGCGCATCGCCCAAAGCTCGCGCCATAATTTGCGCTGCAAAGCAGAAAGCGTCACCAGCTTATCTCGCTCGCCTGCTGTGGCGTGGCATTGCTACGCACCTCACTGATGCTGCCGTCGGCTAACAACACCACGCGATCTGCCATGGCGGCTATGGCGGCGTTGTGCGTAATCAAGGCGGTGGTCGTGCCCAACTCGCGATTCACATTCGCAAGCGCCTCCAGCACAATAACCCCCGTTTCGGAATCCAACGCGCCGGTGGGCTCGTCGCATAGCAGTACTTGCGGTCTTTTAGAAATTGCGCGAGCAATCGCCACGCGCTGTTGCTCACCACCTGACAGTTGCGCGGGGAAATGGTCCAGTCGGTCAGACAATCCAACCTGCGCCAACGCATCCTCCGGCGCCATGGGTTCGCGTGCAATCTCAGTCACGATGGACACATTTTCGCGCGCGGTAAGGCTGGGCACCAGATTATAAAATTGAAAGACGAAGCCGACATGATGGCGGCGGTAGTCAGTCAATTCCTGCTCGCTGGCATGGGTAAGTTCTTGCCCACAATAACTCACACTGCCGGCACTTGCGGTATCCAAGCCACCCAAAATATTTAACAGGGTTGATTTACCCGAGCCAGAGGCGCCGAGCAACACCACCAACTCACCGGTGTATAGTTCTAGGTCTACACCGCGCAAGGCTTGCACCTGAACCTCGCCCATTTGATAGACTTTTGTTAGACCACGGGCTGAAAAAACGATATCGCGCCGCACTAGTACTCCTTCAATGTGATAATGCCGTCTTCAGCCTGTCTGTCTGCGTTTGCAGCTAGGCGCTTTTCCGTAGGCATAGTGTGCCCTAAGGTAAGTAAAGGCAACAACACTGCGGACGTAGACAGGCAAGCCCGGAGGGAGCCACACAGCGCTTACCCTACGTTGTCGCCTAAAGCACCTACTGTTGGCGCGCCCGCTTGACGTATGAGTAGCTATTCCTGCACGGTCGCGTCTAGCAGGGAAAGCGCTGTGTGGCTCTGAAAACAGCATTATCACATTGAAGGAGTACTAGGCTAGGCCTGCCTGCAAAACTGGGAGTTGAACGATGCTTGGATTCGCCAACAACAAGCTAAAGATAGCTCAGTGTGGGCTCTGATTCACTTCGGGCAAATACTGGCGAATACGCGCCAAGAGTATATCGTTTACAAAAGGTTTGTCGATAACATCGATGGCGCCCGCGTTAAGCGCTCTGGCTTTGAATGCGTTGTCGGCGTTGCTCGATATCAACACCGTCGGCATGCTTATATCACGCTCCCGCAAGCGTTTTAAGAAATCGAAATCGGCACCATCCCTGGCGTCGAAATCTACCACCAGAAAACCGCCGCTATTGTCATGGTCCGCGGCAAGAAACTGGGCCGGACTGGTATGACCACACACCGGCAACTGCAGGCTACTCAGCAACTCGATTAAACCGCCGAGTATGGCGGCATCCGGCTCGATAATATGGATCGTGCTCAATGCAGCTGTCCTTGATTCTATACGCTGTCGTCCTGCGAAATTAGCGGATATTTTGATCGCCACAACTTTCCACAGCCAGTGTATAGCAGGATTTTATTGGAGGGCAATTAGATAAACTACTTAGCAGGTCTGCGGAAATCCCTAGCCGGACAATCTAAACCGGAGTCATCTCGGAAATAATTTTCATGCGCACTAACTGAGCCAGCGATTTCGCTGCCATTTTTTTCATGACGTGCGCGCGATGAACCTCTACAGTACGTTCGCTTATTTCCAACTCAATAGCGATCACTTTATTCGCCTCGCCAGCGGTGATTCGTTTAAATACCTCTCCCTCTCGCTCGGTTAAGGTTTGCAACTTCATCATAACCCCCAAGCGTTCGTACTGCTGATGCCGTAAGCCCGACTCCATCGCCAGCGCTTCACTAATGCGGTCCAGCAGCTCCTGCTCACGAAACGGCTTACGAATAAAATCGTGCGCTCCATTACGCATGGCTTCCACCGCCATCGGTATGTCACCATGGCCGGTGATAAATATGATTGGCAGCAGTACGCTTTTTTCTGTGAGCTTCTCCTGTAACTCCAGGCCACTCATTCCAGGCATACGAATATCGAGCACCAGGCAACCGCCACCGGTGCCATCGTAGGCCTCAAGAAACGCGATAGCTGATGGAAACGTTTCGCAGTTCAAGCCTACCGTATCGAGCAACAAAGCGAGTGCGTCCAGCACGGCTTCGTCGTCATCGACTACATAGACAGTTTGCTGCGTATTACTCATGGCATTGTTTGCTATCCTGTTGTTGACACGCCTTAGCGAATCGTTAATTCGTTGGCAGCGTAAAACAAAAAGTGGCGCCGGCATCGATATTGTTGGCAAATCTTAATTCGCCGCCGTGCGCTTCTACGATGGCGCGGCTGATCGACAAGCCCATGCCCATGCCTTGGTCCTTATTCGTTGCAAATGGCTCAAACAAGGCTTCCGCGAGTTCAGCACTGACGCCAGTACCATTATCGCATACCAACACTTCCACTTCGTTAGCGATACATTCGGTGGCAATGGTAATTTCACCACCGCTGCCACCACGACCCTCCTTTACGGCTTCCATACCGTTACGCAACAAGTTGAGCATTACTTGCTGAATTTGTACAGCGTCGCAATAGACCATTGGCAGGGCTTGCTCCAAATCAAGCTGCAGCTCGATATTGCGCACACTCGCGTCTTTCTCAACCATTTTGCACACCTCAACAAGCAATGCGTTACAGTCGATCATTTCGCGTGCTGGCGCCTGCCGCCGGGCCAGTTTTTGCACCCTCTCTATGACTGCGCCGGCACGACGCGCCTGGGTGGCTAGCTTTTCCAGCACGTCCGGCAGGCGGTCAATTTTTTTGGCTTCCAGCAAGCGCAGCCCGGAATCGGCGTACACCGAAATAGCCGTGAGTGGCTGATTGATTTCATGTGCAATACCGGCCGACATCTCACCTAACATGCTGAGGCGCGCCACGTGCGCGAGGCGTTCTTGATTCGCTCGGTTTAATTGCTCCGTTTGCAATCGCTCGGTTAAATCCATGACTTGGCCAATCAGCAAGTGTGGCTTGCCCCACTCATCATGGGTCACGGCATTGAAAATTTCAACATGCAGTTCATCGCCATTCTTCTTTATGTAGCGTCCTTGACGTTGAAAATGCAAGATCTCACCATTCGCTGCTGCCTGGGTAAGCTGCATGATTTCCTTCCAGTCTTTCGGGTGAGAAATGTCTAGCGTAGATAGCTCGTTCAGCTCCGCTAGGCTATAACCGGTCATATCGCAGAATACTTTATTGGCCTGCAAAATTTCGCCGTTCAGGTGGGAAGCGGTGATGCCAAGCGGCGCCTGATTAACTAACACTTCAAGCTGCTCGTTCTTAAGCAACAACTCTTCCTGAACAGCTCTGACCTGGGAGACATCACGCATAATGCCGGTAAAACTACGTTCACCTTCGATGTTCACTTCGCTGACAGCGAGGTACAGCGGGAACTGTTCACCACTCTTATGTCGCCCACTGACTTCCCGGCCGGTGCCGATAATCCTTTTCTCGCCGGTACTGAGATACCTGGCAATGTAATTTTCGTGAGCATCGTGATAAGGCGCCGGCATCAGCATGGTTATATTATTGCCAATCACCTCGTTGGCCGCATAGCCGAACATATTTTCAGCGGCGCGATTAAATGAGCGTACCTTGCTGCGCTCGTCTATGGTGATGATACCTTCGGCTGCGGTCTCAGTAACCGCCGCATGGTAGGCCCTTTCGCGCTGCAATTTGGCCTGAATTTGTTTTAATTCGGTGACGTCCGTCAAAGTGCCGATCAGGCCGGTGATGTTGCCGTTGTCGTCGTATTCAGGCGCGGCGTCGGCTACTATCCAGGCGCAACTGCCATCCGCGCGCACAAAGCGCTGCTCGCTGCGCTCGGTGATATGCGTTTGCTGCATCTTATCGACGGCTTGTTTGACCTTGGGGAGGTCATCTGGATGTACGCCTGTGAAGTCGTGATGGCTAAGCGCATCCTCTGGGTTTAATCCTGTGATTTTGCGAAACGTGTCGTTAAAGTAGTACAGTGTGCCAGCGTCAGCACTGGAATGGAAAATGCCGACCGGCGCCAACTCGGTCAATGTGCGATAGCGAGTTTCGCTGTGCCGCAGTTGTATCTCAGAACGCTGACGCTTCCTGATGTTATAGACTAAACTCCAGATGATGGCGGCCTGTAACACGAAAACCAGCGAGCCAAGCCAGACTAGTAGCATGTTAGGTTGGTAGTATTCCGGCGGCTCATTGAGTATAGCGGCATCGGATGGCAGTGCGTTAACATCCACGTCGTGGTGCTTCAGCGCTGCATAGTCAAATATGGGCACGTGGCTGTTGAGCAAGAACAACGGTATGTTGTTGGCGGACTCACCGCGGATTATGCGTAAGGCGATACGCGCTGTGTTGCGCCCACGTGCCATTGCCGTTCCTACAATACCACCAAGAACGCCTTGTTGAATGCTGATATCCCACACCGTATAAACCGGCACGCCGGTGCGCGCCATAACGAATTCGATAGACTCATCAAGTGTGCGCTGCGCACCGGTGTTATCGCGCAATGCTGTCGCCAGCAACACTACCGACGCCGCTGGTAGTTCATTTAAGGCGACATCTAGCTCCTCGTAGCTCCAATCTTCAATGGGCGTTATCTCCAACCCCTCCTCAACCACAAAGCGCTTGACGGTGGGAAATTCTTCGCGCAGTTGCATGCCTACGGTTGAAGAATCCATCACTACGGCAATATTCGTTACCGCTTTGTGCACTGATTTAATCAGCTCCAGCGTTTCCCTTACCGGTATGTAGTCGGTCACACCGGTCACTTCATCAACCCCTTGCAGTTCGCTGTCGCCCAACTTGCGCACGCGGCAAAACACAATGGCCGCAGCTGGCGCTATATCTACGCGATGTTCGATCAAAAATTGCAGCGCATCACCGTCGGTAGCGATGAGTACTGCAAATCCGTGCGGGTACTTTTTCTTAAATGACTGCGCGAGTTGCGGTGCTGAGGCATGTCTGGAGAACATTGCGCCGTCTAGATATTCATAAACCGGCTGCACCGGCCGCAATGCGGCACTTAATTCTGCCTGTATTCCTTCCAAGGTCTCTTCGGTCCAGGCAGTGGGAAACTGCGTGGAGCTTAGTACGAGGATTTCTTTGGATGCTAAATTCGGTTGACTACCGGCGAAACTTTGTGCGCTGCAAATGACACACAGCATCAATAGTGATGATTTTATTGTTTTCCTTAACCATGCCGAGCTGGAATTCACCGGCGCTATTCTCGAAGTTTATTGAAGCTATCGTTATGCTGCCAGTGTAAATAAGCGGTGCTGGTCTGTCCATGCAGATGGTGCAAAGCATGATTGTGTGCTGAATATAGCGTTACGCTTAATACACTATATCAAACACGTATCGCCAACACGTCGCACTGCGCGCCATGCAGCACTGCGTTTGCCGTTGAACCAAGCAACAACTGTACGCCGTGACGGCCATGGCTACCCACGACAATAAGATCGGCATCATTGGCTCTGGCAATGTCGTGAATTTTTGTTGCCGCGCGACCTTGTTCTACAAACTGTCGCTCTGGAGCAATGGCGTGCTGTTCACCAATCTCCTGCAACGCTTTTTTTGCATGCTCTATAGTCTGTTCAAGCACTTCAAGTGGAAGATTGCCCATATAGGCGTCAGGATAAATAATCATGTCCACCACATGAACCAAACTGATGCGGGTCGAGTCAATTGCTAAACTCAGTGCGCGCTGCAACACGGCAGCTTGCGTTTCGCCCAGATCAAGGGCTACTAAAATATGTTGGTAATCACTCATGATAGTGCTCCCACTCGGATTAGTGCATTATGCGAATTGGCGTTGTGGTTCCAGGATTGTTCCTGCCAGCAACGTCAACGCGTAACTGTCAACAATTTCAATCAGGCGACCGTTGGACTTAATCACTCCGTCTTTCTCCAACCGAGCAAACGCGCGACTGACACTTTCTACTGACAAGCCCAGGTAGCGACTCACGTCGGTGCGGCTCATCGGTAGACAAAAACAAACGGACGATAGGCGGCGGCGCTCGAAACGAAGAGATATATCCCGTAAAAACGATGCGATGCGTTCATGGGCTTTGTTTTTAGATAGCATCATCGCATGATTGTCTTTGCGATTAAGAAGCTCGCTTAACAGCAACAACAAGCGCTGATCAACGTCAACGACAGCTGCTTGGCGTGACGCCAAACGGCGCAGAGGCAGGGCGCAGAGCGACGTTGTCTCCATGGTGACAGCGGTATTCACATGCACCTTGCTGGCAAGCCCATCTAGACCAAAAATTTCGCCTGGAAAATAAAAACCGGTAATGTGTTCCTCGCCATTTGCCAATGTTTGGCAAGTTTCTACCGACCCTGAGCGCACCAAAAATACGGCATTAAACGCGTCACCTTCGCGTACGATGTGCCTGTCTTTTGGCATCGGATGCCAATGATCGATCAGCGCTTCCAACGCGGCGAAGTCGTGGCTGTTGGTGTTTGCAGCAAGGCAAAGTCGTTGCATGCAACATTCGTCGCACGATACCGCCGCGGAGGGGTGACGAACTACCTTGTTAAGAGCAACAGAGCCCATAGCAGTGGAACCGACCGCTTCAGTCTTTGCAAGATGAGGCATCTTAAGCTCTCCGTTTGTCATTGTGACTCACGGCAAGTATACGGCTGCGTGCTACGCGCAGAAATTTGCAATTACGCTTATGTAGATAGTGGAAACTACGTATCGACTTTGGACTTAAATAGACATATAACTCAGACATTTCGATCCGCCTGGCACAGCTGCATTAGCTGCATCAACGTTGTCACTTTGACGTCTGTAAACTCTGGCCATGCGAATTCGCCGCTGTGGTCGAAATGCACTGTCATGACACCAGCCCCATGGCCGGCTTGCATGTCAAACAGGTAGTCACCCACCATGACCGTGTTGGACCTGGTCGCACGCCACTGATCTAACAGATAGCTTACGCCGCCAGGGTCTGGCTTTGGAGTACACAATTCGCGACCAATGATGTGGTCTTCACTGAAATAGTGGGCTAGGCCACATACTTGCAGCGTTTCCTTGGCTATCGCCGCGCTGTTGCGAGTCAAAATGCCCATCTGCCTGCCATGCGCGGCAAGGTACGCTAATAGCTCGTGCACGCCAGGCTGTGGTTGCGCTTTGCGTGCCAGTTGCCATTCAATTTCATTCAAGCGCTGCAAAATTTGCTCGGCCTGTTGCGCTGGCAAACTATTCAGCGCTTCTAAAATCAACGCGCCGGCCGGCAAGCCTAGCTGTTTGCGAATAGCGTCAAAGTCGTGTACTGCCACCGTCAATGTGCCATCCAGGTCAAAAATCCAGTATTGGCAATGGCTAAGTGGCAATGTCAGAGGTTCTCTAGAAATTTTCTATTTTATTATTTATCAGAGTATTATAGTCATAATCTGATCTTGATTGTCAGATCAAACATTCAATTTCGTTACTCGCGCTCAGCCGTCAACATCGCAACCGCATATGGCGCTTTTTGACATCAACCCACGGTCGCTGCCGGCGGTGCGAGGTATTGCATAAACCAATCACGCGCCAACTGCGTTGCCTGCTCTAATCGACCTGGTTCCCGAAATGAATGGGTGGCGGCTGGCACGATTTCCAAGCGATGCTCAGTGCTGAGCAAATCACTGGCTGCGCGGTTTATTTTAAGGGCTTCGTCATCATAGCCACCAACAATGAGTAACGTTGGTGCGCGCACGCCAGGCAGCGCCTCGCTGGCCATGTCAGTACGGCCACCAAGTGATACTAGCGCGCCTATCTTGTTTGGGAATTCGGCAGCCGCAATCAAGGCGGCGGCTGCACCGGTATTGGTGCCGAATAGGCCAATAGGCAGATCTTTGCTGCTCTCGTGACATTGTAACCAATCGATCGAGTCGATCAGCCTGCCAGCTAACAGCGGTACATTAAAACGAAACTCGCTCGTCAGCTGGTCGGTAATGTCTTCTTGCGCAGTCAACAGGTCAAACAACAAGGTGGCCAAGCCCGCTTTGTTGATCTCTCCCGCGACGATTTTGTTTCTTGGGCTGAAACGACTGCTGCCGCTGCCGTGCACAAACATCACGATAGCGGTCGCTTGCTCAGGTATCGTCAGCGTCCCATTTAGCCGATCCTCACCGGCTTCTAAAACTATGTCTTCGCTTTGCTGCATAATGTGTACACTCGCCTCGGTGCCCGTGATCTTTGACCCCACTAAGCCCTATTTTCGCCATAACTTCAACAAAAAAATCAGAGCAACAAGAGTATCGTAATTCCCGTAGGTGTACAGTCTATTTTCTGTTCGCTATGCGACGCCTGCCGCAACGGAGTAACATAGGCGCGTGGGGGCATCAATGAGTATCGCGTTATGAAGTATCGTTCTTTGGGTAACAGCGGATTACGCGTCAGTGAAGTTTCGCTAGGCAGCTGGTTGACCGCGGGCGCCAGCATCAATCAACACCAAACCGAACAAATTTGTCACAAGGCATTCGACCTCGGCATTAATTTGTTCGATACGGCTGATGTGTATGCACACGGCAATGCTGAAATACAACTTGGTAAGGCCCTGGCGGCATGTCCCCGGCATCATCTGGTGATTGCCAGCAAGTGTTATTTTCCGATGTCTGACAGCGTTAATGATCAGGGATTGTCACGCAAACACATCCACGAGAGTATCGATCATTCGCTGCAAAGACTGGGAATGGACTATCTTGACCTGTACCAATGCCATCGTCCCGATCCGCATACTCCCATGCTGGAAACCGTGCGCGCTTTTGACGATCTTATCCGCAAAGGCAAAATATTGTATTGGGGCGTTTCAGAATGGAGTAGCGAAGACATCCGCGAAGCATGCCGGCTGGTCGATGCCTACCAGTTGGTGCGGCCGATTTCTAATCAGCCGCGCTACAATATTCTGCGTCGATCGTTAGAGCAAAACGTCATCGCTACCTGTGAAGAACTCGGGATTGGACAGATTTGTTACAGCCCACTCGGCCAGGGCGTTCTTACCGGCAAATACAGCGCCTCGAATAAACCGCAAGACTCTAGAGCCGCCGACCCGAATAGCAATGCGTTTATGGATGCCTATTTGCAGCCTGAAGTCTTAGATAATGTTGCGCGGCTGCAAAGCTGGGCACAGCAACAGAACATCAGCATGGCGCAATTGGCTGTTTCCTGGTGTTTGCGTCAGGGCAACGTAGCATCGACTATCGTAGGCGCGACCAAAACGGCGCAACTGGAAGACAATGCCGGCGCCGCGGGAGTAGAACTGCCGGCAGATTTGCTGGCATTTATCGATACGACTTTTCCTGTCGAAGTTTTTCCCTGAGATCTTACAACGGACGCAAATAACCGTTTTCTTCCAGATCGAGCAGCAATAAGTGCTGCGCGATCATTTCCTTCGATGTGTGCGGATGCTCGAGGCCAATGCGCTCCAAATAGCGCTGCGCTTCTCCCTCGTCGACCTGATGAGTCAAAGAGCGCACCAGCGCCTTTAGCATTGATTTGGGATCATCGGCCAGCGCTTTCATCTTGCGCAAACTCTTGCCCAGCGCGATCTCCTCGTCGGTAAAATCCGTACCTAATGGAAACGGCGGAAAGTAGCCTTTTGCTTGCCACTCTTCCACTAAATGGCCGATACGTTGTGGCGTGTTGTTGCGATATTGACGCGGAATTTGATAGTCAGAATCTATCTTACCGGCATCGACTGCCGCATTGAGCAACTGTTGCTGAAAGCGCGAGTCGGCAATATTCAGCAAGGCTTGGATGATTTCGGCATCACTTTTTGCGCGCAAGTCAGCCACGCCGTACTCGGTGGCAACCATATCGCGTAAGTGGCGGGGAATGGTGATATGACCGTAGTGCGGTACAATATTGGAAGACGCTTCTTTGCCACTGCCACGAGTACTGCGAATACATAAGATAGAGCGCGCATCCGGCAGGTCATGCGCTTGCGCAACAAAATTGTATTGGCCGCCTACCCCACTCACGACCTGGCCATTTTCAAGCCCGTCAGAGACTACCGCGCCAGACAAAGTCGCCATCATGCCGGTATTGACAAACCTAGCGTGGCGACGCTGCAAGGTATGTAGCGTTTCATCACCGATGCGGTTGATCTGGCGCACGCTGTTCATGCAGATTTTTTCATTTTCTTCGCGCGGCATGGCGCGTAGCGCGTCGTAAAAATCCTGCGGACCTAAAAAGAACGCGCCGTGCATAATAATGCCGTTCTTCAAGTAGTCACCCAAGGCGTGCTCGCAAACACGCTGGTAGTTTTGTGCAATACTGAGGTCGGCTGGAACAGCGACGTCGTCAATTTGCAGTTTCCCTTCACGATGCGCGACGCCGCTTTTCAGTATGCCCCAGTGCTTCAGATAATCTACGTTTTCCGCCGTTAGCGTTTCGCCGACAACACCCTGATCGATCAGCGAGCGAAGCGTTTGATTATTGATGCGCGGAGCGATAGCACCGCTATTTAATAAGCGCTGAATATCGACGTCGTCGTATACCGCGCGGCGTAAAATGTTCGCCTGCATCAGATGCAGAAAACCGTTAACAAACATTTCGCTACAACCGTACAGGCCATGTTCGAATGTACCCAGACCACCGACTTCTTCAACCAGGGTATTGTCGATCGGCGCATGTGCAGCAATCTCGCGGTAAGCGGCGTTGTCGTTCTCGCGGAGTTTGCAGGCATAGGTAATCGCGTCGCCCAGTGAGCCAATACCGATTTGCAGTGTGCCGCCGTCTTTCAGCAAGGTGCTGGCATGGAAGCCCAGCATAAAATCGGCTGCATTGACCGACGCGTTCGGCACGGCGAACAAGGTCGTATTGTAGGCCGGGTTACGCACCACCATGTCAAACAAATCGTGTTTGATCAGCGCCTTGTTGTACATAAATGGCAGGTCGTCATGCACTTGCGCAATGGAGACAATGGCGCGGCCCTTGCTTCTCTCTGCTCCCAGGGCAGGAATCAGATCTAGGCTCACATCGGCATTGCTCGACAAGCTCAGCATTGGCTCGCCGTCGACCTCTCCTTCGGCGACCAATTGCAACACTACATTGACGCCAAGCAGCACCAGGTCGCGCACGATAAAGGTGTAGTTTGAACTAATATAGTTGCTTTGTGCCGAGCGCACGTTTTTCATCGACCCAGCCTTGAAATAGAACTCCGATACTTTGATATTCGCAGGTAGCGAATCCTTGCGTTGTGGCCCGACAAAGGTCAACGATTCGTAGCTACCAAACTGCCGTTCAACAAAAGGCTGGAGGAACTTCGCTTCCAACTCACTGCCCGCTTTCGGCTTCTCCAGCGACAGTGCGGTGAGTATGTGCAGGTTGATTGACGGGTCTTCAACCGCACGTTGATAGAAAGCGTTGACCAACTGATTGGGTTTGCCAAGCCCAAGGGGCAAACCCAACACGATGTTGTTGCCAACGATTTTGATAGTTTCTTCGACACAGGCTTCCACAGTTGAAAATTCTGAGGGCATGTTTGTTGCTCCATTTATTACTTTTAGTGCGCTAGGCAAGTACACTTCATTAATCTAAATTGTATTAAAGCAAAAACGCGTAGCTATCGATTTGTTTTAAATCAAATTAACAGATGATCTTGTAGAGTATATTAATCATCATGATGCGCGCCATGGTGTTTGAACGCGTCGGCCAGGCCATGCGGTTGGTTGAGCGTGTGATTCCCGAACCACAAGCAGGGCAAATGCAAATCAAGGTCAACGCCTGCGGCGTGTGCCGCACGGATCTGCACGTGATTGATGGTGACTTGCAGGAGCCCACCCTGCCGTTGATACCCGGCCACCAAATTGTTGGCACTGTGAGCAAAATCGGCGCCGAAGTGCAGCAGTTTGCGCTCGGTCAGCGCGTGGGTGTGCCGTGGCTGGGCGGCAGTTGCGGCGGTTGCCGCTATTGCGACAACAAGCAGGAAAATCTTTGCGATAACGCAATATATACCGGTTACCAACGCGATGGTGGCTTCGCCGAATATACTGTGGCCGACGCAAATTTTTGTTTCCCCATACCGGAAAAATACGAGGACCATGCAGCAGCACCGTTGCTTTGCGCGGGGCTCATTGGCCATCGGGCATATCGTATGATCGGCGATGCAGAGACAATAGGCTTCTATGGCTTCGGCGCCGCCGCGCATATTTTGATTCAGGTTGCCAAGCATCAGGGTCGATCGGTGCATGCGATCACCCGTCGCAACGACACGGAAGCTCAACAGTTTGCCTTGCAGCTGGGCGCTACCTGGGCTGGCGACGCGGATCAAGTCGTACCCGAATCACTGGACGCCATTATTATTTTTGCGCCAGACGGTAAACTACTACCCAAAGCATTGCAAGCCGTTCGCAGGGGTGGCAATGTTGTCTGCGCCGGTATTCATATGAGCGATATTCCGAGCTTTCCCTACGCCTGGCTGTGGGGTGAGCGCTCAATTCGTTCGGTCGCTAATCTGACCCGGCAAGATGGCGAGACATTTCTGCCTTTAGCCGCGAGCATACCAGTGGAGACAGAAGTGCATATCTTCCCGCTGGAACAAGCCAACCAGGCACTGGATGATTTGCGCGCCGGGAATTTCACTGGCGCGGCTGTGGTAGTGCCATAAACAAATATGCTCGGGAGATGACGATGAAATTTTGGCAGGCCATTACCTGGGCCGAAACCGAGCAGCTACCCGAAATAGCGAAATTTGCCGAAGAAGTCGGTTTTTACGGTCTGATGGGTGGCGACCATGCAGTCTACCCCGAGACAATTGCGGCGAAATATCCGTATTCCGACGACGGTCTACCACCGATGCAACCGGACTGGGAATACCCGGATCAATGGGTCAGTATGGCCGCAATGGCGGCAGTCACCAAAAAAATAAAGTTTACTACTGGCGTGTACGTGTTGCCGGCCCGAAACCCGCACGAAGTAGCCCGCGCGACGGCGACACTGGCCATACTCAGCGACAACCGCTTTGTTCTCGGTGTGGGCGCGGGTTGGATGAAGGAAGAGTTCAATATCTACGGCATCGACTTCCGCCGCCGTGGCAAGCGGCTGGACGAATGTATCGAAGTGCTGCGCAAACTGTGGCAAGGCGGCATGGTCGAACACCACGGCGAGTTTTACGATTTCCCGCGGGTGCAACTCAGCCCCGCACCCTCCACCGCACCACCTGTTTATGTCGGTGGCGCCAACCCGGCGGCATTGCGGCGTGCCGCATTTTTAGGTGACGGCTGGATCGGCGCGGGTAACATGGCGGCGGAAATTCCCGGCGTGATCGGCGAGCTCAATGCATTACGTCAGCAAGCCGGCCGCGATCACCTGCCCTTCGAAACGATGATTGGCGTCAAGGATACACTCAGTGTCGATCTCCTCAAGCGGCTACAAGACCAGGGCATGACCAGCACGGTCTCCTACCCCTTTAGCTTTGCCTTAGGCCTGTGCTCATCGCTGGATGATAAGAAGCGGTTTATGGAAGAATTTGCGCGCGCGTTTATACAACCATTGGTTTAGGCAAAACGGAGGCGACCTTTCATCGGCCACGCCAGTCGCTGGGCCCGCTTCATTGCGCATTATTGTAGCTGTCTTTCAGGATGGTACATGCGCCCTTTCCCTCTGTACGAGAGTTAATGACTAACGCAGCCACCACATTCCCCGGGTATTTCATAATGCAGGCGCGATATCCGCGGTTGCTGCTCTTATTCCAGACGCCGTCATGCCACCATTTTCCTTTGCGCCCTTTGCTATTAGTGTTGGAATCTTTTCTCCAGCCAAGGCGATAGTAGTCCATCACAAAGCGCCAGACGGGAGAGAGCAGCGTTCCGTTTTCAAGATGAACCAGAAACCTGACCAAATCCCTGGCTGATAGTCGCAGTCCAACATGGCCGCCACAATTAGGCCAGCTGGTCTCGGACATACTCCCGGCTTCGCTGGAATCATTGGCATCGTAAGCCATTGCCTGAGGCTGAAAGTATGTGTTCGCCGTGCAGGAAGCGCCTACGTCAATGCCGCTGGGATTAAAGATATAGTTAGTCACGTACCAGACATACAAGTATCCGTTATTGCCCTTCGAGATAAACTCGAAGTCAGCGTCGCTGGCGCCCGAGGCTTTCCATAACTTGGGTATGATCACGCGTAAAAGGGCGAAATTGGCGTTTTTATACTTACGAGTAGATCCTGGGATCGCACCATTTTCTACAATCCACTCAAGACCGTCCCAGTCATTTCCCCAGTTGGCCTGTTCTTGCTCGCTCAAGCCGTCGAAAATTTGCTTGAAGCCAGACTTATGCCGCATCAAGTCCCTGAAGGTCAGTTGCCCAATGCCTGGCCCCTTAACCCAATCGTTCGGAAGCCAATTCGAGATCTTTTCGGTAATGGCAAGATTATTGGCTTCAAGGAGCTGCAGTGTGGCCACGGCAGTAATGGTTTTCGTGACCGACGCAATAAAGGAGCGTGTGCCTAGCGTCATAGCTCGACCGCCCGCTACATCCACCGGGCGAATGGCCCAGCCTTTTTTCCAGGCTTGTGTAGCATTGCCCTTCTTAATGACAAGAGCGTAGCCATTCACGGTTCCGTCGAGATCTTTCTGCATGGTTTTCCGCATCTCAACGATGTTCACAGCATTGGCCGCAGTAGACAGGGCCAGTAAGAGACTCCCAGCCGTTGCAGCTTTGACGTAAAGTAAAACGTTTCGCCTCCTTGTAATCATCATATTTTCTCCCGATTTTTCAATAGAAACGTTTTCGTTATATGTTGAATACAGGGAGCACGTGTAAAACCGGACACTTATAGTAAGTACTCATATGAAATACCTGGCCAGAAATTGACCACTAAAATAATGGCTGTCATTGTGCCCGCAAAGTCTGGCGCCAGCTTAACCGTGTATACATCACGCCTGCACGTCGCACGGTGGAGAGATTGCTGAAGCAACTGGATTTACAAGGCGCGGCGCCTGGCCACTTAACCAAGCAGCCCCCGGAAGCCTATTGGCGCCGAGGGCTGGGTGGGATGGCCGATGAGTACTCCCCAAAAGTCTTCAGCTACCGATACTAGCCGGCCGGTTCGAGGTCCTGTGGAATGCAGGTCCGAGTGGGAATGGTGCCCACAACGAACAAGCCTTCATCATCGTATACCGGGGCGTCCCACCAAATCTCCTCCGTCCCGGCTGGGCACGGCGTCGGTGCGAAGTCTTTCACGCTGGGGCGAAAGTAGACTGCGTCGTGCTCTTGGTCACGGCAGTCGTAACCGCAACCGACCACTTCCGTGCTTGGAATGCAGAAGTTCACGTGAGGTGGTCGGTGCCAACCTGCCGGACATCCAATTCCGCCGTCCAATCGATCCAATCCATCGACACTTTGGTCAAGGATTAGGTTCGTTGCGATACAAAAGTTCACACCCGGCGGCTTGACGAAACCCGGTGGACAGGTCTGAGGTGGCCCGGACTTCGCAGCCAAATTCTTGGCAATGCACACTGCCACGCCGGGCGGACGGTGAAACCCCTTGGGACAGTGGTCCGGGTGATGCTGCAA